>CALEJO010000071.1 GCA_937898155.1 uncultured Clostridia bacterium
CCGACCGGTATGGAAACGACCGTGCGCGTGCGCGTCGGCGATTTCCTGCTCACGGGCGTCGTGTTCGGCGGAATCACCTATGCGATCGGGCAAAAAGTCCACGTCGCGTTCGGCGGAGACGGCATCATGCTGTTCAGCCGCCGCTCCGGCAGATTGATCGAAACCGGATCGCTCACCGTTTGCTGAATCTTTCCTTTTCTGCAAAGAGAGGAACCGACAAAAATCGGTTCCTCTCTTTTTTCGCACAAAAAACGCGCACATTCGTGCGCGTTTTGGATTTGATTTTATCTGCGGATCGGCAAGCCGTATTGCATTTTGATCGCTCTTTTGTTCTGATACATATCCTCGTCGGCGCGTTGCACGACGGTGCTGTATTTCTCTCCCTCCCGATAGATCGAAACGCCGTGCGCCACGGAAAGGATCAGCTCCTTGCCGTCGTAGACGATCTCCCGATAGCGGAGCGCCGCATCCAGTGCGAGCAAACGGTCGTTGAGATACGTGAGGTCCTCGCCTTTGACGATCGCGACGAACTCGTCGCCGCCGATGTGGTAAAGGTCACTCGTCGGGAAGATGCTCGGCAAGGTCTGCCCCGTCGTCACGATCAGGTGACAGCCGTAGCGATGTCCGTATTGATCGTTCGTCATCTTGACGCCGTTGACATCCAGAAAAACGACGGCAAAACGGATCGGCGCCGTCTTGCTTTTGCGCTCGATCTGTTCGATCTTGCGCAGATACGACGACTCGTTTCCGAGCCCCGTCAGCCGGTCGGTATAGGAGAGCTTGATGTATTTGTTTCTCGAAATATTCAACTCCTCCTGCGTGACGCTTCGGATCCATTCGAAAAAGAATCCGAGGACGAAAAACGCAAGGTAAAGGATCGGGAAGCGGAACAAAAACGTTTCCGTATAGTCAAATTGCAAAAGCGACTTTCCGAACGGCGTCCAGAACAGAAACGCGAGAATCGCGAACATGACCACCGAGAGGATGATGCCGTCACGCTTGCGGAACAGAAGCAACCCCGCCGCCGGCAGAAGGGCGATCCAAATCGCGCTGAAGCCCTCGGGGTCTCCGATGATCAGGAAGCTCGTGAGCAGACAAACAAGCTCCGTCGCAAACACACCCCGAACGATATGTTCGGTGCGAGGGAAAAAGCACGCCAAAACGAAATTGATCACGTTCAGCCCGCCGAAAACGAGCGTCAATAGCATCAGCGTTTTCCAACCCGTCAGTGCGTTGATGAGTGTCATCACCAGCGAAACCACGGCGAAAATCATGTAAACGCAAAGGAATTGCAGTCGAATTCTTTCCTTTTCGACCGTCATTTTTCGGCGCAAAAATTGCATTTTTCGTTTCAAAAACCCGTTCACCGCGTTCGCCTCCGATCCTCTCCATTGTCAAAAGACTTATTCATTTGTATTTTATCATAGCAAAAGCGGAAATGCAAGCGGTTTTTTTATGTTTTTTTTGACAAAAATCGGTTTTTTTCACAGAAATTTTTCCCATTTCCGCAAAGAAAAAACGGCAACCTGCGTTGCCGTTTTTTGAAAAAGCAAAATCAGTCTTCGATCACGACTTCGTCCTTGATGGACTCGTAGAATGCCGCCTGCGCCGCGCTCATCCACGGCGCGACCCAAAGCGTCAGAATGCCAAATGTCATCGCGCAAAGGATCAGCCAGCCGAGGAAACTCAGATCGAGACAGAAGAGCTTCCACTTTTTGCCCCGCATCAGCTTCTTGCTCGCGGTGATCGCCCCGTCGCCGCCGATTTCCGGATGATCCGCGAGGATATACGGCGCCATCGAATAGCTGAACGATTTCACGATGCCGGGGATCACGAAGAGCAAACTCCAAAGGATCGTATAGATCGTCGTCAACACGTAAAGACCGATCGTCGAGCCGAAATCGATGTTGAACCCGTGGAACATTTCGTTGAACGTCAGTTTTCCTTTGCGAAAAACCTGCGTCATCGCGAACGCGTAGCCGACGGTGAGCGCGCCGCTGAGCAGGATCGCACCGAGGACCGTCGAGGTCAGGGCAGCAAAGATGACGTCAAACACGATCATCATGCCGATCGCGGTGCCCCAGTTGCCTTTCAGTGCCGCTTTCGATTCCGCACGATATTCTTTGCAAGATTTCATAAATGATTTCTCCTTAACTCCATTTCATTAAAAATAAATCACAACGTGATTTGACATAATATTAACATATTGTTCATGATTAGTCAATATTCTCAGAAAAATTATTTTAAACAGCAAAAACTTTGTTAAATATACAAAATCTCATAAAATTTTTTCCGATAATCTATGCAAATACGGTTGAAAAAATAAGGAAGACAGAGTATAATAGAAAAAAAGGTGTCTATGAAATTGTCCTCGACAAAGGAGCCGCTATGGAACAATCCTATCACATCGGCATCGGTGCCGAACATGGCGCGCGATACGCGATCCTGCCCGGCGATCCCGGGCGCGTGGAAGTGATCGCCCGCCACCTCGAACATCCGCGTTTTCTCTCCGAGCACCGTGAATATACAGCGTGGATCGGCGAGCTTGACGGCGTGCCCGTCCTCGTCATGTCCACCGGAATGGGCGGCCCCTCGACGGCAATCTGCGTCGAGGAGCTCAAAACCACGGGTGTCGATACGTTCATCCGTCTCGGTACGTGCGGTGGGATGCAACCCGAAGTTGTCGGCGGCGATCTCGTGATCGCCACGGGCGCCATTCGCATGGAGGGCACATCGCGCGAATACGTCCCGATCGAATTTCCCGCCGTCCCGAATCTCGGCGTGACGAACGCGCTCGTCGATGCGGCAGAGTCGCTCGGTCTGCGCTATCACACGGGCGTCGTTCAATGCAAGGACTCTTTTTACGGACAGCACGAGCCCTCGCGGATGCCTGTCGGCTATGAGCTCGAAGCCAAATGGCGCGCGTGGATCGGCGCGGGGTGCCTCGCGTCCGAAATGGAAAGCGCCGCCCTCTTCATCGTGGCTTCGACGCTTCGTGTCCGTGCCGCTTCCCTGTTCACCGTCGTATGGAACCAGGAGCGCGCGCGTCTCGGACTGCCGAATCCAGAATGTCACGATAACGAAAACGCCATTCGCGTAGCGGTCGAGGCGGTCCGCCGTCTGATCGCGCAGGATAAAACAAAATAATCGCACAAAGCGAAAGGAGCATTTTATGACAGAACGAATTCAAAAAGCGGCGGACGTGATCCGCAACGCCTGCGGCGAGGCGGAGATCGGCTTGATCCTCGGTTCGGGACTCGCGGACAGCATCCGGCTCGAAAACGCCAAAACCATCGCCTATCAGGATATCCCCGATTTCCCGATCTCGACGGCAGCCGGCCATAAGAGCGAGTGGGTCTGCGGCACGCTCGGCGGCAAAAAAATCTGCATGATGCGCGGTCGCTTCCATTTTTATGAGGGCTATACCGCAGAAGATATCATCCTCCCCATCCGCGTGATGAAGCTGCTCGGTGTCAAAACGCTGATCATCACGAACGCGGCGGGCGGCATCAATCTCGGCTTCGCGCCGGGCGACCTGATGCTGATCCACGATCACATCAATCTCGGCGGTGCCAACCCACTGATCGGCAAAAATGACGACGATTTCGGACCGCGCTTTCCCGATATGTCGCACGCATACACTCCCGCGCTCGGCGACCTCGCGCATCGCGCGGCGGACGAGCTTTCCATCACGCTTCGCGACGGCGTTTACGCACGGTTCAGCGGCCCGTCTTATGAAACGCCCGCCGAAATCCGCATGGCGCGTGTCCTCGGCGCGGACGCGGTCGGTATGTCCACCGTGCCGGAAGTCATCGCGGCGGCGCATTGCGGCATCCGCGTTCTCGGCATCAGTTGCATCTCCAATATGGCGGCAGGTATACTCGATCGACCCCTGACGCACAAGGAAGTCATGGAAACGGGTGCCCGCGTGCAAAGCGCGTTCTCCGCGCTCGTCTGCCGCATCATCGAATTGCTTTGATTCCGCAAAACGCAAAAAAGGAACGGCTCATGCCGTTCCTTTTTCTTTTTTCTCTTCTTTTTTCATCCGATAGACGGGCTTTTCGTGCGAAGAAACGACGTTTTCGTCGATCGTGATCGCTTCGAGCCCCTCCATGGACGGTGCCTCGAACATGATCGGAAGCATCACTTCCTCCATGATCGCGCGCAGTCCGCGCGCGCCCGTATTGCGCTCGATCGCGAGATCGGCGAGCTTTTCCGTCGCCTTGTCGGTGAACTCGATCTCGATGCCGTCGATGCCCATCAGCTTCTGATACTGTTTGAGGATCGCGTTTTTCGGCTCGCGCAAAATGCGGCAAAGCGCCGCACGGTCGAGGTTTTCGAGCGACACGATGACGGGCAGACGCCCGACCAGTTCGGGAATCAAGCCGTATTTCACGATGTCGTGCGCGGTCACGTGTTTGAGCGTGCCGCCGTCGCGTTCCTTTTCCGCTTTCTTTTTGATCTCACTGCCGAAGCCGATCGTCGAATTGCCCATGCGTTGCTCGATGATCTGCTCCAGCCCGTCGAACGCGCCTCCGCAGATAAAGAGGATGTTCTCCGTATTGACGGCGATCATCTTCTGCTCCGGATGCTTGCGTCCGCCCTGAGGAGGAACGTTCGAGACCGTGCCTTCCAGAATTTTCAGAAGCGCCTGTTGCACGCCCTCGCCCGACACGTCGCGCGTGATCGAGCGGTTTTCGCTCCGGCGGGAGATTTTATCGATCTCGTCGATATAGATGATGCCGCGCTCCGCGAGCTCGATGTCGTAATCCGCCGCCTGGATCAGACGGAGCAGGATGTTTTCCACGTCTTCGCCGACGTAGCCCGCCTCGGTCAATGTCGTCGCGTCCGCGATCGCGAACGGGACCTTCAAGGTCTTCGCGAGCGTCTGCGCAAGGAATGTCTTGCCGACGCCCGTCGGACCGAGCAAAAGCACATTGCTCTTTTGGATCTCCACGTCGTCCTCGACCTTTTTGGCGCCTTTGGCGCCTTTCTTTTTGACCTTGGTCGAGATGCGTTTATAGTGGTTATAGACCGCCACGGACAGCGCGATTTTCGCTTCGTCCTGCCCGATGACGTATTCGTCCAGCACCGCCTTGATCTCTTTCGGACGCGGAAGATCGGCAAGCTCCGGCGTTTCGCTCTCCTTAACGGAGGATTCGTAATCGTCGATGAGCTGACCGCACGCGAAAACGCAACTGTCACAGATATACGCGCCCGTCTGCGACGGGATCAGATACGCGACCTGCGATTCCGTGCGCCCGCAGAACGAACAACGGTGCGTGCCGTTTTGATGATTTTCAGCCATAAAAATGCCCTCAGATTCTCTTTTCGATCACTTTGTCGATGAGCCCGTATGCCTTTGCCTCGTCCGCGCTCAGGAAGTTATCGCGTTCGGTGTCCAGCGCGACCTGCTCCACGCTCTTTCCCGTCTCTTTTGCCAAAATCTCGTTGAGCTTCTGTCTCGTGCGGATGATGTGGTCGGCGTGGATTTTGATGTCCGACGCCTGTCCCTGCATCCCGCCGAGCGGCTGGTGGATCATAATCTCGCTGTTCGGCAGCGCGATGCGCTTGCCGGGCGTGCCCGCCGCGAGCAGGAACGCGCCCATCGACGCCGCCATGCCGATGCAGATCGTCGAAACGTCGCATTTGATATAGTTCATCGTGTCAAAAATCGCCATGCCTGCCGTGACGGAGCCGCCGGGGCTGTTGATATAGAGATAAATATCCTTGTCGGGGTCCTGCGACTCCAAAAAGAGCATCTGCGCCACGACGAGCGATGCCGTCGCGTCGTTGATCTCGTCGGATAAAAACACGATGCGATCGTTCAAAAGACGAGAGAAAATATCGAACGAGCGCTCACCGCGGCTCGTCTGTTCGACTACCATTGGAACTAATGCCATATGCGTTCTCCTTTTTGAAATTCGTTCGGACTAAATAGGGATCGCAGACAAAGCGCCTGCGATCCGATTTGCGAATGATGCATTATTCCGCTTCGTCCTCTGCTTTTTTCGCAGGGGCTTTTTTCGCGGCGGGCTTCTTCGCGGGAGCTTTCTTCTCCGCCGGCGCTTTCTCTTCCGCGGGAGCCGCTTCCGCGTTCACGACCTCGGTCTCGCCTTCAACGACCTTTTTCTTTCTCGTCACAGGTTTCTTCGCGCCCTTCACGGTGATCGTCGCGTTGTCGTGGACAAATTTCGCCGCTTTGCCGACCGCGACGTCGGAGCCGATCGCTTCCGCGTCGATGCTCTCTTTCACTTTTTCGAGCTCAATGCCGTAAGCGTCCGCGATCTTCTGATATTCTTCATTGATCTCGTCGTCGGTCGCGGCGATGCCCTCGGCTTTCACGATATATTCGAGCGCCAGACGCGTTTTGACCTGCTTTTCCGCCTGCGGACGGAACTGCTCTTTCAGCGTTTCGACCGTCTGACCGGTGTATTTCATAAAGGTCGCGAGGTCCATACCCTGATAGCGCAGACGGTTTTCATAGTCGCGCACACAGTTCTCGGCTTCGTTTTCAAACATCACTTCGGGAATCTCGCCCTCGATGCCCTCGCAGAGCGCCGCCATCAACTGTTCGTCGGCTTTGGCGTCTTCCGTGTTTTCGGCGTCCTTTTGGAGTTTCGCCTTGACGTCGGCTTTGTATTCATCGACGGTGTCAAATTCGGACACGTCCTTGACAAATTCATCGTCCAGAGCGGGAAGCTCACTGAATTTGATCTCGTGGATCAAGCATTTGAAGACCGCCGCTTTGCCCGCAAGCGATGCTTCGTGATAGTCCTCCGGGAACGTGACGTTCACGTCGAATGCCTCGCCGATCGTCTTGCCGACCATCTGATCCTCGAAGCCGGGGATAAACTGACCGGAGCCGAGCTTCAAGCTGTATTTCTCCGCTTTGCCGCCCTCGAACGCTTTGCCGTCCACATAACCGTCAAAGTCGAATACGACGTTGTCGCCGGTCTGTGCCGCGCGATCGGTGATCTCGATCTCGCGCGCGTTGCGATTGCGAACGCGGTCGATCTCAGCCGTCACCGCTTCGTCGGTGATTTCCACCGCGTCTTTTTCGGCTTTCAGACCTTTATACGCTTTCACGGTGATCTCGGGTTTCAAAAACACCTTCGCCGTGACGACGATGCCGTCCGCGTCGATCGCTTTGATGTCGATGTCGGGCTGACTGACCACGTCGAGTCCCGCTTCCTTGATCGCTTCGGGATATGCGGTCGGCAGGATCGCGTTGAGCGCGTCCTCATAGAAAACGCCGGTGCCATACATTTTTTCGATCATTTTGCGGGGCGCTTTGCCCTTGCGGAAGCCGGGGATATTGAATCTCGCGACGTTTTTGCGATATGCTTTCTCGCATTCCGCTTCGAACGTCTCGTGATCAATGAAGATTTCCAGCTCCTTTTGATTCGTGCCGATTTCGATGATATTTAATACTTTCATTGTTCCCTCCTGTGTTTAAGCCATGACATGATGTCCCAAACAGCATTTTTCATTTTACATGTATTTTTTATTATATCAATTCCGCATAGGAATGTCAATATCTTCTTTGTATTTTATTCCGTTCTCTGCACGATATTTCCGTGTTTCGGTTCGATCCGATACGGCTCAAATTGCAGATAATCGGCGGAAATCAGCCAAAAATCCATCTCCGAATAGTGCAAAACCGCCGCCGCGTCGTAATTTCCGTGAATGTGCCCGAAGAAGCACCGCTCCACTTCGCCGCGATAAAGTTCGAGCATAATATCGTCGCAGAGATAGCCCTTGAAGATCGGCGGAAAATGCAGAAATGCGAGAATTTCCTTTTCCTCGCCTCGCGCGCGCGCCGCGTCACGCAGTTCTCTGCCGCACGAAAGACTCGTGCGGATCCGACAACATTCCCGCGCGACGATCTTTTCCGCGTCCGCGCCGCGCACCGTCACGTTTTTGTCGTCCGTATACCAGCCGCGCGAGCCGCAGAGAATAAACTCGTCGGTCTCATAAGCGTTGTTGTGCAGAAAAGAGATCGTCTGATATCCGTTTGCTTCCACGAACGCGTCCAGCTTTTTCTTCGTCTGCCACCAGTAATCGTGATTGCCTTTGAGAATGATCTTTTTGCCCGGCAACTGCTCTAAAAAATCAAAATCGGCTTTGGCTTCCGCCGGCGTCATCGCCCACGATATGTCGCCCGCGATCACGACCGTGTCTTCGGGCGTGACGCGTCGCGTCCAGCCGTCGCGGAGCTTTTCGACATAGCCGTCCCAGCGCGAACCGAACACGTCCATTGGCTTTTCGCATGAGAGCGAAAGGTGCGTGTCGCCGATCACAAAAAGCGCCATAAATCCTTTTCCTTCCTTCTTTTCCGTCGTTTTCCGCGAAAACGCGGTATCGCGCCACCCCGCGGCGCACACACTATCCATGACATCTTGTCAAAAATACGCCATGAAAGGGACATCTCCATGAATACGGAAAAATCCACGGAAAAAACCGCAAAAACCTGCAAATGCAATAAAGGCGTCGCGTGCGACGTGACCAACTGCGTTTATCACGACGGCGAATGCCATTGCACCGCAGAACAGATCAACGTCGGTCCGACCTACGCGACCTCCTGCACCGATACCGTCTGCGCCACTTTCAAGCATAAGAATATCTAAGCGGCGCAAACGCGGCGGAAAGACTTCGGTCTTTCCGCTTTTTTATGCGAAATTCCGCTCGAAAAACCGCATCGCGTTGCCGAAGAAGGTCGCTTCGCGCGTCGCTTCGTCCACGCCGCACGCGGCGAGCGCTTCGTTGAGTCTAGGCAGGTCCGAGAGCGTCCGAATGTCGCGCGGCGTCTGCTCGATGCCGTCGAAATCGCACCCGAGTGCCAGCGCGCCCCCGAGTCCGATTTCGAGCCCGTGCAAAATATGGCGGCACGCTTGCCCGGCGTCGGCTTCTCCCGCGGGGGCGAGGTGCTGCGGCGCCATGCTGACGCCGACGAGGCCGCCCGTCGCCGCAATGCGAAGCGCGCGAGCATCCGTCAGATTGCGCGGATGCGGACAGATGGCAAAACTATTCGAGTGGGTGGCGACGACGGGCTTGCCGCGTGCGACCGCGGTCGCCAGCACCTCGTCCGTCACTTCCACCGATGCGTGAGACACATCGACGATCATGCCGCGTGCCATGCACCCCTCGACCACTTCCCGTCCGAACGCAGTCAGGGGCGCGTGTGTATTGTAGCTGCCGCCGATGCAGTCGGCGTCTTTCCACGTGAGCGTCAGAATCCTCACCCCCGCCTCGGCGAGCGCGTCAAGGCGGTCAAGTTTGCCCGCGAGTAAGCGCGCCCCCTCGACCATGAGAAAGAAAGGGATCTTCCCTGCCGCGAACGCGGCGTGCGCCTCCGATGCCGTGCGGCAAAGCACGGCGCGGTCAGCGGGAATTTTGGAAAGGAAGTCTTCCCGAATCCGGAAAAATTGCTCCCACGCCGCTTCGTCGTCCAGACGATGCTCTGTCCAAATCGCCATGACCTGCGCATAGCGACCAAGACGAGCGGCGCGGGCGAGCGAAACGTGCCCGCTGTTCTCCGTCAGCGGCTCCCCTTTTTTGAAAAGTTCGTAGGGGGTGTCGCAGTGTAAATCCAATACGTTCAATCCGACTCCTACATCAGCGCGTTTTCGATGTGATGGATGCCGCGCGGCGAAAGCACGAAGGTGTCGCCGACCGCAGTGAGATAGACCTCGATCACGTCGATGCGCGGTTTCTTGTTGGGTTTCTTTTCATAAATATATTGCTCGGCGCACGCTTTTATGTTTGCGCGTTTGCGAAAATCGACCGCCGCGGCGGGACGCCCGAAGCGCGACGGCACGGCGCGGTCCGTGCGGCTTTTGACCTCGACAAAGAGAATGTGCGTGTCGTTTTCGCAAATGATGTCCGTTTCGAGATGCCCGCTCCGATAGTTGCGGTGCAAAATCTCGTAGCCATGCGCTGTCAGATAATCGCAGGCGAACGCTTCGCCCGCGCGTCCGAGATCATAACTTCTCATTCGCTTTTTCGAGAAAGCCGAGGAACGAGCGGCGGTGTTCGGGACACGGACCGAGCTCGATCACCTTTTGCATATGCTCCTTTGTCGGATAACCCTTGTGTCCCGCAAAACCGTAAGCGGGGTAGCACGCGTCGAGTTCGAGACATTGCCGATCCCGCGTCACCTTGGCGAGAATCGACGCCGCCGCGATCGAGGGGGATTTGGCGTCGCCGCCGATGACCGTCTGCGTCGGGATCGTGAAGCCACGCGAGCAGTTGCCGTCGATCAACGCGAAATCCGCCACGACGGGAAGCGCGGCGACCGCGCGCCGCATGGCGAGCATCGTCGCGTTCAGAATGTTCAATTCGTCGATCTCCGCCGGCGTCGCCCACGCGATCGCGTAAGCCGATGCCTGCCGCGTGATCACGTCAAAGAGCGCCTCGCGCTTTTTCGGCGAGAGTTTTTTGGAATCGTTGAGCCCGTCGATCACGAGCCCGCGCGGCAAAATGACCGCCGCCGCGACGACGTTGCCCGCCAAAGGGCCGCGCCCCGCCTCGTCGATGCCGCAGATCGAGCCGTAGCCCTTCTCCGCAGCCGCCGCTTCATACGTATAGTCCAGCATATCCGCCTCTTTTCTCACGGCGTGTCGAGCGTGATGCGCCCGATCTTGCCGCCGCGGAATTCGTCGAGAAGCATATTCGCCGTGCGCAAAAAGTCCACGTCGCCGCCCGACACGAGAAAGCCGCGTCGGCGACCGATTCGCTCCACCAGCTCCTCGTCCGGCAGGTCGTCCGCCTCATGCTCGCCGAGCTTGTAGCGTGTGCATAAGAGCGCGGCGTAAGATTGCCGCAGGCGCTTTGCCAGAACGCAGGCGAGCATTTCGACGTCCATCACTTCGTCGCGGATCGCGCCCGTCAGCGCGAGATTCTCGCCGACCACGCGGTCGTTGAATTTCGGCCACAGCACGCCCGGCATATCGAGTAAATCAAAACCCATGCCCGTCGTCACCCATTGCTTGTTCAGCGTGACGCCGGGGCGATTTTCCACTTTTGCCTTGTTCGTGGACGCGAGCCGATTGATCAGCGAGCTTTTTCCGACGTTCGGAATGCCCACGATCATCGCTTTGAGCTTGCGCCCCTCCATGCCCTTTTCGCGATAGCGGTCGAGCCGCTCCGCGCAAAGACGACGCGCGGCGGGCGCGATGGCGGAAAGCCCCTCGCCCGTGCGGCAATCGTAAAAGATCGCGTCGCGCCCCTCGGCAGCGAAGCGTTTTTTCCACGCCTCCGTCGCCGCCGGGTCGGCGAGCGACGATTTGCTGAGGAGCGTCAGGCGCGGTTTCTGCGCCACGAGCCCCGCGATCTCGGGGTTTTCCGAGCTGCGCGGGATGCGCGCGTCGAGAAGCTCGATCGTAAAGTCCACGTCTTTGAGATTTTCCGTGATCATACGGCGCGTTTTCGCCATATGACCGGGAAACCATTGAATCTGATCCGACGGCATGATGTGTTCCTTTCCTCAAAAGCCGATTTTTCCGATGCGCGAAAACGGGAACACGCGGAACACCGCGCGCCCGACGATCTCGCTCCGTTTGACGAAGCCGACGAGACTCGATCGGCTGTCCGTTGAGCCGTTGCGGTTGTCGCCCATGACGAAATAGCAGCCCTCCGGCACGGTCACGCTGTTGCCGACGATGCTTTCGCGGTCCATTGTGCCGATCATGCGGCGCACATACGGCTCGGGAAGCTCGACGCCGTTGACGTAAACGCGCCAATTCGCGAAGTCGAACGTCACCGTTTCGCCACCCAAGGCGATGATCCGCTTGACGAGCAACTCGTCGCTGTAATAGCCGTCTTTTTTCTGGATCACCACGATGTCAAACCGCGCCGGTTCGAAGAAGAGATCGGACGCGATCAGGCGATCGCGGTCTTGCAGGGTGTTCGTCATCGAGGTGCCGTCCACCACGGTCATGCGTCCGAGAAACGTGAAGATTGCGAGCACGATCACCACCGTCAATACCAGCACTTCGAGCCAGTCGTAGCAGTCGGCGAGCTTATTTTTCTTCGGCGCCTCCGCGGGAGCCGTCCCCGCCTTTTCGGCGGGCAGTTTATTTTCATCCATGAGGGGTTCCTCCCTTACGAGATTTTTTCCAGCTCGTTGTCGAGCGAATTGTGAAGCGACAGGGTTTTGATGAGAAGCGCGGCGGTCAGCGCCATGCGGATCGCCCAGCAAAGTCCGAGCAGATCACGAAGCCCCGTATACGGCAGAAGCGCCATCAGCCCGATGCTGAGCGGCGCGTAGATCACTTCCCACGCGGTGTGGGAGCGGATCTTCCGGCGGATTCCTTCGAGAATCCCCGTGCGATGCGCGCTTCCGACGAGGTCGCGATAGAAGAATACACACTTTTCCGCCATTTTGTCGTAGACTTTTCCTTTTTCAAACGCGATCAGCACAAAGAAGATCATCGACACCGCAAACGGGATCAGATAGCCGAGATATCGCGGCAGAAACTTGTCTTCCATATAGGCAAAATCCGACGCGCCGAATGCGTCGGCATAGAGGAAAAGACCGACGTAGGCGCAAAGAGAAGAAACGATATAGCAAATCGACCACAGGCGCGCGCGTCCGCGATTCGGGGCGAACGAGCCCGCCGCCCGCACGGCGATGAGAAGCAGAATGCCGTAAACGAATTCCGGCACGAGATAATAGGAGTCCATGCGGAACGAAAACAGGAAGAAAAGCGCCGCCACGCAAAGCGCACTGAAATTTTTGATTTTGCGTGTCGTCCAAAGCAGATCGTTCGGCAAAACCTCCGCGGCGAATTTTTCGCCGAGTGCCGCCACGAACGCCTTGTCCCGCCGAAACGCGGAAAAATACGTGACCATGCGCCAAAGCCAGATCGCGCCGAAGACAAGCCCGACGAGCACGAACGCCACAAGAAGCACGTGACGCACGCGGGAGGAAGCCATAACGGGATTTGCCTCCACATAGCCGCTGTCCTTATAGAAAAGCGCCGTCAGCTCGGGGATCACGGTGCAGGCGGCACGCACGATAAAAAACCAAAGTGAAAGCGAGCGCGCCTGCTCGGAGTCGAGCGTATAGCCGCGATAGTTTTTGTCTGAGGAAAGGAAGCCGCGCTCCGCGAGGCACACCCGCTCGGTGCCGCCCGCGAACACAATGTCTTCCTCGTAAAGCGTCGGATCATCGTCGCGTTTTTGGGCATAAACCTCGAAGCCGCGAAGCCCGTCGGCAAAGCGCGTGACGTCCGCCGCGCCGTTCTTTTTCACGGCGCGTTCGGGCGAAAAGCGCGTGCGATGCGAGGTCAGCCGGATTTCGAGATACGCGATCCCGCCGAAGAGCCCGTCGAACGCGGGGAGCAGATAGATCAGCTCCGCGACGCCGAACGTGAACGAAAGGAGAAGCTTCATCGAGTCGTCAAACGTCGCGCAGAACAGCATCAGCGCGAATTTGAGGAGCGAAATCCACGCGAGCGCGCGGAAGCGCCGTTGCGCGTCTGCGAGGTCCGCGTTGAGATCGGCGAGTTTTCGGACGCCCGCCAGCAAAAAAACGTAGCCGAACACGTCGGGAAGCACGTCGATCACGTGCACCGACGGGTTGCAGAGAAATACGCAACCGATCAGCAGATAGAAAACGCCCACGCGGGCACCCCCTTTCCGAAGCATGATTTTGATTATTTTTTGTGTTTTTTCTTTCCGGAAGAATGATGCGCCGCGTCTCTTTCCTTGGCGGCGTCAAAATAATCGAACGGCGTCTTGTAGGCGTGCTTGCGGTTGTCCGGCATATCCTCGTCGCCTTCGAGGCAAATCCACATATAGCACGAAAAGATCGTCGCGGCGTTGAGCAGAATATAGATCACGCCGCATAAAACCTCGAACGCCGCCCCCTGATTCTCGGTCAGCGACAGCCCGAACGCGGAAAGCAGCTCGGCGCCCGTCTGTTCGAGCGAGAAGAAGATCACCGTGCAGACCATACTGCGCGCCGCTTTCTTTTTCGTCTTGGCACAGTCGGTTTCGATCGAGATGAGATAAAGCGAATAGAGAAGCGAGAGCGTAAAGAAAAGCAAAAAGCACGTATAGACCACGTTCACGCAAGAGGTGAGCCACGCGGGGGTGGAAATCCACTCCCCCGACGTGACGAGATGATACAGAAAATCGAGAAGCGAAAGCGGCACACCGAGCTTCGAGAGCACCTTCGTCAGCCGGAAGCAAGCGCAATATTCCGCCGCGGTCGAAACGCCTTTCGTCATCAGGAGAAAGCCGATCACGTCCGGCGTGATGTCGAGCGAAACGCCGAACACCACGAAATGGCTTCGCAGAAAAAACAGATAGCCGAGGAACATCCAGCCGAATCCCATGACGTCCCCTCCTTTCGAATGATTATGCTTCGTCGCCGGCGCCGGGGCGTCCGCAACAGTTCTTGTATTTTTTGCCGGAGCCGCACGGACACGGATCGTTGCGTCCGACCTTTTCGGCGGCTTTTTTCACGATGGGGCGCGGCTTTTCCTGTTCCCCGCCGACCGCGGCGAGCGCCGCCGTCTGCTGTTTTGCCATCTCGCGGCGGCGAATCTCCTGTGCCGGTCTGGCAAAAAGCACCATGCGCACCGTGTCGGTGCGGATGCCGTCGATCATTTCGTCAAACATTTCACCGGAGGCGATGCGGTATTCCGTCAGCGGATTGCGCGACGCGTAAGCGTTCAGTCCGACGCCGTCACGCAGATCGTCCATCGCGTCAAGGTGCGAGATCCATTGCGTATCGACCGCGCGAAGCATCGCCACACGTTCGAGTTCGCGCATATTCGCGCCGAACACCGTTTCTTGGCGCGCGTAAAGCTCCCGCACGCGAGAGAGAAGCGTTTCTTTGAGCGCGTCGGGCTCGACGCCGTCCGCAAAATCGTCCGGCTTCGTGATCCAGAAAAGTGCCTCTTTCGCCGCGGCGACATCGAAGCCGGCTTCGCTCTGACAGCGCGCGAAGGATTCCTCGATCAGCGATTCCGTCATGCCGCGAATCTTTTCGCTGAGGTCCTTGCCGTCCAGCACCTCGCGGCGCTGACCGTAGATGATATTTCTCTGCTGATTCATCACGTCGTCGTATTCGAGGACGGTCTTGCGGCGATTGAAGTTTTCGCTTTCCAGCCGCTTTTGCGCACTTTCGATCGAGCCGGAGAGGATTTTCGCGTCGATCGGCTGATCCTCGGGAAGTCCGAGGCGATCGACCATCGCGAGAATCCGCTCGCTACCGAACAGACGCATCAGATCGTCTTCGAGCGAGAGATAGAACCGGCTCTCGCCGGGGTCGCCTTGACGGCCGGACCGTCCGCGGAGCTGATTGTCGATGCGGCGGCTCTCGTGGCGTTCCGTGCCGAGGATAAAGAGTCCACCTGCCGCGCGGACGCGATCCGCCTCCGGTGCGATCTCCTCTTTGTGCTTTTTCAGGCAGTCGTAGTAAAGCGCGCGCGCCTCGGCGATGCGCTCATCCGTCGCGTCCGCCATGCCGGTCGCGGCGGCGATTTCGTCTTCGTGATAGCCGTTTTTGCGCAGATCGTTCTTCGCGAGGAACGTCGCGTTGCCGCCGAGCATGATGTCCGTGCCGCGTCCCGCCATGTTGGTCGAGATCGTGACGGCGCCGAATTTGCCTGCCTGCGCGACGATCTCCGCCTCGCGCTCGTGCTGTTTCGCGTTCAGCACGTTGTGCGGAATGCCCTCGCGTTTGAGAAGCGAGGAAAGGTATTCGGATTTGTCCACGGAGATCGTGCCGACCAGCACGGGTTGTCCTTTCGCGTGGCATTCTTTGATTTTTTCGATGATCGCGCGGTATTTGCCCGCCACGTTTTTATAAACGATGTCGTGATGGTCCTTGCGGATCATCGGCATATTCGTCGGCACCTCGACCACGTCGAGATCGTAGATTTCGCGGAACTCATCCTCCTCGGTGAGCGCCGTGCCCGTCATACCGGACAGCTTCGTATAAAGCCGGAAGAAATTTTGGAACGTGATCGTCGCGAGCGTCTGGTTTTCGTCCTGGATCTTCACGTTTTCTTTCGCCTCGATCGCCTGATGCAAGCCGTCGGAGAAGCGTCTGCCGGGCATGATACGCCCCGTGAAGGAATCGACGATCATCACTTTGCCGTCCGTCGTCACGACGTAATCGACGTCGCGCTTCATGCACCCGTGCGCGTGGAGCGCCTGCATGATGTGGTGATTGACCGTCACGTTTTCGGGATCGGAAAGGTTTTCCAGCCCGAAGAAGCGCTCGGCTTTTTCGACACCATTTCGCGTCAGCGTCGCTTTTTTGCCCTTTTCATCGACGATATAATCCTCGCTCACGTCCTCGTTGTCGGATTTCACGTTCATTTCCTTGACGCGGAGCGCGCGGAGCGTGCGGACGAACATCTCCGCCTTGGCGTAAAGCTCGTTCGACTGCTCGCCGCGTCCCGAAATGATCAGCGGCGTGCGCGCTTCGTCGATGAGAATGGAGTCCACCTCGTCTACGATCGCGAACACGTGCCCGCGCTGGACGAGATTCTCTTTATAAGTTGCCATATTGTCGCGCAGATAGTCAAAGCCGATCTCATTGTTCGTGCCGTAAGTGATGTCCGCGGCGTAAGCGGCTTTCTTTTCTTCGCCGGACTGGTCGTGGACGATTAGTCCCGTCGTCAGCCCGAGATAGCCATAAACTTTGCCCATCTCCTCACTGTCGCGGCGTGCCAGATAATCGTTGACGGTGACGATATGCACGCCCTTCCCCGTCAGCGCGTTCAGATACGCAGGCATCGTGGCGACGAGCGTTTTGCCTTCGCCGGTCTTCATCTCCGCGATGCGCCCCTGATGAAGCAGAATGCCGCCCATCAGCTGCACGCGGAATGGGCGTTTGCCGAGCACGCGGTCCGCCGCCTCCCGCACCGCCGCAAAGGCGTCGGGCAGAATATCGTCGAGCGTTTCCCCGCCCGCGAGCCGCGCTTTCAGCACCGCGGTCGTGCCGCGGAGCGTTGCCTCGTCCATTTCGCCGTAGCGTGCGGCGAGCGCTTCTATCTGATCCACGATCGGCACGATCTTTTTGATCTGCCGTTCGCTGTATGTTCCGAAAAGCTTTTCTGCAAGTGACATCGAAAATCTCCTTTGTCCGATAATTCTCCAAGTTAATTTGATTATACTATACTTTTTTGAGAATTACCATACCAAATTGCAAAAATAATCGCCGCATTTCGCAAAAAAGTCCGTTTTCTGCGAAATGCGGCGGTTTTGTTCCGTCGGTTTTATTCTTCCGGCTCCGTTTTTTCTTTCTTTTTGCCTTCGTGACGCGCGATATACGCGGAGAGCGCCTTGCAGACCGCCGTGCAAAGAACGGCGGCAAAGATCGCTTCAAAAACGATATTGAGAAGACTCCCGCCGAAGAGCGCCAGCGTCACCGCGCCCGCGCCCGTTTCGCCGAGCACGCCGGAGACCTCGGAAAACGCCATCAGAAGTAAGATTCCCAGCACCAGCACCGAGTTGGTCAGACTCGCCGCCACGGAGGCGACGGACGTGGACCATGTCATGCTTCCGTCAAAGCGGCGAAGCCCCTTCGAGAGAAGCGCGGCGACCACGCCGACCAGCACGCGCGGCACGATCAGCACCAGCACGACCATGAAAAAATTGCGAAGCGCAAAGCCGTCCTCCGAGCCGGTTCCGAGCACGATCGCCGCGATCGTGTCGGGCGTCGTGAAGCATCGGATCAGCGAGACGATGCCGAAGAAAAAGCCGAGCAACGCCCCGCTTTGCACGCCGAACACCACCGCCCCGATGATGACGGGGATGTGGAGCGTTGTGATGGAAACGAACGGCAGATTGAGCATGCCGAGCGGCGTCATGCCCAAAACGAAAATGAGCGCAACGAAAAGTGCGCGGACCGCCAAATCCCTGACCTTGCGATTCTGTTTCATGCCTATCCTTCCTTTATCGAAACCGTGCGACCGCGTCGTAAACCGCGCGGATCACGCGTTCATATTGTTCCTCGCGAACACCGAATGTCCATCCGAGATCGTCCGCCCCGCCGTCGAGCAGAAGCGGCATTTCGCCAAGCGCCGCCACGGCGCGGAGCGCCATCGAAAGCGTCAGCGGCGGCATTTCTTCCCCGATCACGCAAAAAAGCGCCATCCCGTCATAGAACCGCACCGATTCCGGCTCCGCGATCCGCCGAATCTCATCAAGCAGACCGTCCGCGTCTTTTCCGACGTCCTCACGGCGCAGAATGAACGCCACCGCGTCGATGCTGCGCGGCATTCCGTAAATCGGAATGCTCCGCCGCTCAAAGACCGCGCAAAGTGCCCGAAGCGCTGCCGCGTCGCCGCCGATGCGGTCGCGACAGACCGTCAGCTTGGAAAAGCCCTTGCGTCCCGCGATCCCGCTGACCACGCCCGTCCGCTCTTTTTTCGGCACGATGAGCGTGCCCGCGTCCTGCGGCGCGTTCGTGTTTTTGATGCAGATAGGGATATTCGCCGCCTTTGCGGGCAAAACCGCGTCCTCATGCAGGACGGCGGCACCCATAAACGACAATCGGCGAAGCTCTTTATATGATATTATACCAATAATTTCCGATTTGTCAACCATTTTAGGATCGGCAAGCAGAAAGCCGGAAACATCCGTGAAATTCTCGTAAAGCGACGCCCCCGCCGCGTCCGCGACGATCGCGCCCGTGATGTCCGAGCCGCCGCGCGAAAAAGTGCGGATCGTGCCGTCCGGCATCGCCCCGTAAAAGCCGGGGATCACCGCGCGTCCGAGTGCGGAGAGCCGATCACGCAAAACGGCACGCGTGCGATCGGCGTCGAGCGTTCCATCCGCGCGAAAAAAGATCGTTTCCGCCGCATCGAGCATCGGAAAACCGAGCAAAAACGCCATCAGCCGCGCCGAAAAATATTCGCCGCGCGAAACGAAAAAGTCGCGCCCGTCCCGCGCCGCGTATGCCTGCCGCATCGCCTCGTAATCGGGAGAAAAATCAAGCGGGGCGCCGAGCGCGTCGCGGATTTCGTCGATCCGCGACGTGAGCGAAGCAAATGTCGCAGAAAAGATTGCCGCGTCCGTCGTGTCGTAAGCGCGATACAGTAAATCGGTCAGTTTTTCGTCCGTTCCCGTGCGTTTGCCGGGCGCGGAGACCACGACCGCGCGTCGTGCCGGCTCCGCGCGCACAATGGACGCCGCCTTTCGCATTTGCGCCGCGTCGCAAAGAGATGTGCCGCCGAATTTGACGGCTTTGATCTCCACCAAGATCACCTCCTTCTTTTTTTCGTTTGGCGGTTCTTCCGCCGTTTTCATTGTATGACGCCGCAAAAAAAACCGTTTTTCGCCCGCCCGCGCCCACCGAAAAAAAGAAGCGTGTTGCCTTGCATTTTGCCGCCCGAAGCGCGAAAAAAAGCGCAAAAAGAAAAACTCCGCGATTTTTCGCAAAATCGCGGAGCGCGCGTCAGTCGGTGACGCCGCCGTCCGTCTCTTTGTCCGAGAGACAGCGTTTCATTTTTTCGACCGCCGCTTCGATGAGCGCCGCGACCGTCTTCTCCCGCAGGAGAAATTTTGCCGCCGCGGGCAGCTTTGCGTAAAGTGCCGCCGCCACCGCGGAATACTTCACGGCGCCCATACCGCCGCCGAACCGCGCCTCCGCTTCCGTCACGAGCGCGAGCAGGATCGCTTTCGCCTCCCGCACGCATCCGAAGCGCAGAAGCAGCGCGATGCCGACGGCGATTGCCGCCAAAAAGGCGAGCGAGGGCCAGTTTTCCGCCAAAAATCGCAATACCGTATCCATACGGACTCCTTATCGAAAGATCATCGAGAGCAATCCGCCGATGACGGCGCTCGCCAGCGCCGCGATGATCGCCCCGAGGATCGTATTGATGCGGAGCTTCGGCTGAGCTTCGAGATCGGTCAGTCGTCTGTCGTAGGCGCGCATCAGCGCATCCGCCAGTTCCAGCCGCACCACGAGTCGCGCGATATTTTCATTTTGGGCGTGGACCTCGTCGGCAAGTCGTTCCAGACGGTCGATCCGGTCCGCGTTGCTTTTCAGCCGCTCTTCCAGCATCGCCAGTCGTTCGGTTTCGCTATCGGGCATAGGACCTCCCGTCTCGGTCTGTTTGTTTCAACCGGTTCACTCCTTTATGCGTATTACCCGGCGCACGCGGCCAGGGAACGGATCCGCGTTGCCCCCTCATTATACCACAAAAAAGGCGCCCTGTCGAGGCAGGGCGCGCTTGTTTGTTCCGTTTTGCGCACGGTTGCGGGCTTATTCATCGGACTCCGCTTTTTTCGTCTTTTTGGCAACGCTTTTCGCATTCAGATTCGCGAGGGGATTCCGTGAAACGGCTTCTTCGAGCTGACGGTTATTGACGTGGGTATAGATCTGCGTCGTGCTGAGCTGCGCGTGTCCGAGGATCTCTTTGAGCGCCAGCACGTCCACGCCGCCCTCCTGATACATCAGCGTCGCGGCGGTGTGGCGGAGCTTGTGTGTCGAAAAATGCTTATATTCGAGCCCCGCGGCTTCGAGGTATTTGTAAACGATCCATTGCACGGTCTTATTGCTGATGCGTTTGCCGAGCCGCGAAAGAAAGAGTGCGTTTTTGTCGGTGATGCGATCGAGATCGCGGGCGCGGACGTTCAGATACGATGTCATCGCGTCGCGGCACGCGTCGTTGAGATAGACGATGCGTTCCTTGTTCCCTTTTCCGACGACGCGCATCGAGCGAAGCTCGCGGTCGATGTCGGAAAGATTGATGCCGACAAGCTCGGACAGACGCATCCCGCAGTTGAGGAACAGCGTCAGGATGCAGAAATCGCGCTCACGGTGCTTCGATTCCGTGTCGTTCAGCGCCGCGCCGAGCAAAGAGATGCTCTCCTCCTCAGAGAGATATTTCGGGAGCGCGGCTTTCTTTTTCGGCGCTTCGATATCGGCGGCGGGATTTTTTTCGATCAGCTTTTCGCCGACGACCGCGTATTTGAAAAACGCCTTGATCGCGGACAGTTTTCTCGCGCGCGAGGCGGCGGCGTTGCCGCGTCCGTTCGCGGCGGCTTCGGCGCGCTTCTTGGCTTCGTCCTCTGCCTCGGACTCAAACTCGCCGCCGTCGGCCTGTAC
>CALEJO010000072.1 GCA_937898155.1 uncultured Clostridia bacterium
CCCGCGTACGTTTCGACCGTGGACAGCGGCAATTTCGTGACGTCGCTTGTCGCGCTCGCGGAGGGACTCAAAGAATACGCGTCCGGTTGTCCGGCGCTCCTCGACGTGATCCGGCGTTGCGACGCGCTGATCGCCGAGACGGATTTCGCGGCGCTTTACGATCCCGCGCGGCGGCTTTTCCGCATCGGCTATTCGGTGCGGGACTCGCGCTTTTCGGATACGTGCTACGATACGCTGATGAGCGAATCGCTTTTGACGAGCTTTTACGCCGTCGCGACCGGCGCCGTCCCGCGCACCCATTATTTCGCGCTGTCGCGGCAGGTGATTTCTTCCCGCGGACGGATCGGGATCGCGTCGTGGAGCGGCACGGCGTTTGAGTATTTTATGCCGTCGCTGCTTCTGCCGACGGCGGAGAACTCGCTGATCGACGAAGCGCTCTCGTTTGCGTATGTGCGGCAAAGGAAAGCGGCTGTCACGAAAGAGGCGCGCGGGAGGCGGACGCGGCTCTACGGCGTGTCAGAAAGCGCGTATTTCGGGTTTGATTCCGAAATGAATTATCAATACCGCGCGTTCGGGATTGACGGATTGGCGCTGGACCCGCACGCAAGGGACGGACTTGTCATCGCGCCTTACGCGAGCTTTCTGATGCTCGAACGCGACGCTTCCGCGCTGACGGCAAACCTCGGGGCGCTTCGCGCACTCGGTGCGTTTGGGAAATACGGCTTTTACGAGGCGGTGGACTTCGATCCCGCGCG
Source organism: uncultured Clostridia bacterium (assembly GCA_937898155.1). Lineage (GTDB taxonomy): Bacteria > Bacillota > Clostridia > Oscillospirales > CAG-272 > QALR01. The sequence goes on from CALEJO010000072.1 coordinate 756, forward strand.
CGTCGGCGAGGGCTATGCGATCATCAAGAGTTTTATGGCGCATCACCTCGGCATGAGCATCGTCGCGGCGGTGAACGCGACGCAAGACGGCATTTTCCGGAAGCGTTTTCTGCGCGTGCCGCGCCTGCGCGCCTCTGCCGAACTCTTGTCCGAAAAAATCCCCGTTTCGGCAAAGAGCTTGCCGCGCGGAAAACGAACCGTCACTCCGCCGGAGCCCATGCCGACGCCGATGGTGACTGCGGCGCAGGAGAAGCCATTTCTTTATCACCTGATCTTTCCCGAGGTCGCGCTGATCTCGAATCACAAAACGAAGCTGATCGCTTCCTCCTCGGGGCATATCGAGATGACTGACGGCTTCGATGTGCTGTCCTATTCGGCGTTTTCACGTTTCGGACTCGGCGGCGGGCTTCGCGTCTACGCGCTCGTGGACGGTATTTGCTTTCCGACGGTGCCGCTCGGTGTCGAGCCGGACGGCTGGACGGGGACGTTCTCGTTTTTGCCGCGCGCGGACGCGATCGAATATCGCGCTCGGCACGAAAAAGAGAAGAGAAACGTGACGCTTTCGGTGCGCTTCTCGGTATTTCCCGACGCGGAGGCATTTGCCCTGCAATGCCGCGTCGAGGGCGCGTTCCGGCGCGCGAGCTTCTGTCTTTCGTTTGAGCCCGTGCTGGAAAAAAGGAGCGCGTATCTTTCGCATCCGTGTTTTTCCGATTTGTTTCTCGAAAGCGAATATTTCGGGGACGAGGGCGTGCTGGCGCTCCGTCGCCGTCCGCGCACGGACGTGCGGGGTTATCGGCGGCTCGGTCTTGCCGTGACGCCGGGCGCGGAGCGGAACGCGTTTGAAACGATGCGTGAAAATTGTCTGCCGCTGATGGCGACGGAGCGGGACTACGCCGCGCTTGCCGCGGCACCGCTCACCGAAAGCACGGGCGCCGTGATCGTGCCGATCGTCGTGCAGAAAAGCGGGACGCTGACGGCAAAACGTCCGACGGCGACGTTCTTTTTGGCGCGATGCGATAACGAAGACGACCTGCTTTATTTTTTGACAAAAGCGCGAAAAGAGGGGCTTACGGAGCGCCATCAATCCGCGATGCACGACCTTATTCGGTTGCAGTCCTCAATGGCGGGGCTCGCGAAGAATGTCACGGCGCTTGAACGCTCCGTGCTTCGCGGGATTTATTTCGGACCGTGCCGACGTGCCGGACGATGCCTGCCGGAGGAGCGATTGGATCGCGGTGTTCTTTGGAAATACGGCATTTCCGGTGACAATCCGATCGTGACGGCGCGGTTTTCTTCGGATAACGCCGAACAGAAAGCGAATCTCGGCGAGCTGATCCGGCTTTTCAAATATATGTGTATTCGCGGCGTCCGATATGATTTTGCGATTCTTTACGCGGAGACCGATCATTATCACGCGCCGATCCGGCGGGAGATCGAACGCATGATCGCGCGCGCCGGATGCGAGAATTTCCTCTCGTGGACGTGCGGCATCTTTCCCATTCCGGCGGCGGAACTCGACGCGGGCGCGATCCGCGTGTTTGAAACGTTGTCGGTCGCTTATTTTGAACTGTCCGTTTCGCCGAAGGAAACGGCATCGACCTGTCCGAATTACGTCGCACTTTCCGTCGAGGCGGAGGCGCGTCTCAAACGCGGCGCGTGCGTCTGCGTCAGCCCTGCGGCACCGTCCTCGCCCGAACGGGCGATTGCCCGTGTGCGCGGCGGATACTTTTACGAGCACGGCTTCTGCATCGAAAAGCCGCACGGCAATACGCCGTGGTCGCATGTGCTGGCGTCGGAAAATTTCGGGACGGTTCTGACGGAGAATTCGCTCGGCTTCACATTCGCCGGAAACGCCGCGCTCGAAAAGCTCACGCCGCATGAGGCGGACGCGATGCGGGAGGACGACGGCGAGCGGATTCTTCTGCGCCTATATGAAGAAAACGATCCCACTGACTGGACGGACTTTGACCTTTGCGCCTGCGCGCACGAGGTCGATATGGCGTTCGGCTTCGCCGAATATCGCGGCTCCGTTTGCGAGATCGAATACACCGTCCGCGTCGAGCTTGTCGGGAAATTCCGTATGAAGCGGATTGCCGTCTCGCTTTGCGGGGCGTTCAAACGCAAACGGGAAATCTGCTGTTTGGTGCATCCGTGCCTCGGGCAACGGCGTGTGCCGTTCCCCTCTTATCGGTTTGAAGCAGAGCAGGGCGAGATCCGTGTCAAACGCCTCGATGCGGATCGCCGCGCGCTCTCGCTTGCGCTCTTTGCGAAAAACGGCAAACCGCAGACCGACGAAACGGCGTTTTGGTGCGGTGGCAAGCTCTTTGACGGCACGGATCGCGTTGCCGCGCTCTCCGTCGAGCCGGAGGAACACAAAAATGTCGTTTTCTATCTCGCGGCATATCGCGGCGAGATCGATCACGCGTTTCTGCGCGCGATCGCCTGCTCCGACGCCTTGCCGCCGACCGAAACAGGAGAGCATCTTTTCGAGCCGATTTCCGTGCGCACGGAGCACGTTCTGTTCGACGAATTCTGCAATAAATGGACGCTCTATCAGACGCGCACCGCGCGGATTCTGGCGCGGAGCGGCTATTATCAGGTCGGCGGCGCTTACGGCTTTCGCGATCAGCTCCAAGACGCCCTCGCGATGATCCCCGTGCTTCCGGGCGTCGCGCGATCGCTTCTTCTGCGCGCGGCGGCGCATCAATACGAGGACGGAAGCGCCCAGCATTGGTGGCACGAAACGGGCGCGGGAATGAAAACGCGATGCTCGGACGATTTTCTGTGGCTTCCGTTTGTTGCGCTTGCGTATCTGACGCAAACGGGGGACACGGCGCTTCTTTCGCGCACGGTGCCGTTTCTGACGTCGCCGCCACTCGACGACGCGGAACAGGAGCGATATGAAATCGCAAGGCGGACAAAGGAAAAAGCGACGTTTTACGAGCATCTGAAACGTGCGGCGCTTCACGGGATGCGCTTCGGTGCGCACGGGCTTCCGCTCATCGGAAGCGGAGACTGGAACGACGGCATGAACGCAGTCGGGCGCGGCGGCAAGGGAGAGAGCGTTTGGCTCGGCTTTTTTGAAGCGCTGACGTTTCACGCCCTTTCACCGCTCTGCGCTACGATAGGCGACGACGAGTGTGCGGCGCTTCTCGAATCGACGGCGCGCGATCTGATCGGCGCGATCGAACGCGATGGCTTTGACGGCGGCTGGTATCGGCGCGGCTATTACGACGACGGCTCTCCGTTCGGAAGCGCCGCGCGGAACGATTGTCAGATCGACGTTTTGCCGCAGGCATTCGCGATGATGTGCGCCGAGCCGTTTTCGCTCGACAGCGACCGCGTGCGCGCGGCAAAGGACGCTGTGCTTCGACTTTTGTTCGATCGGGAACAAGGAATCCTCAAGCTTCTCGCGCCGCCGTTTTCCGACGACGCGCAATCGCCCGGATATATCAAAGGATATGTGCCCGGCATCCGCGAAAACGGCGGGCAATACACGCACGCGGCGGTCTGGGCGGCGCTCGGGCTTCTTTGCGTCGGGGAACATGAAATGAGCGCGGAGCTGCTCGAACGGATCGCGCCGCCGCTCCGGTGCGAAAGCGAAGAAATGGCGGCAGACTATCGGATCGAGCCCTACGTGCTGGCGGGCGACGTTTATACCGCCGAGGGACACGGCGGGCGCGGCGGATGGAGCTGGTATACCGGCTCGGCGGCGTGGTTCCGCACGGTCGTGACGGAGGTTCTTTGTGGCTATACCGAGCGCGAAGACGGGTTTACGCTGCACCCGCGTCTTTCGGAGCGATTTGCCGCGTTCTCCCTGCGTGTCCGCAAGCGGGAAACGGATTATTCCGTCTCCGTCCGGCGGACGGGAACGGCGTCGCTTTTCGTGGACGGAAAACCCGTCGAAAGCGAGCCCACATCGTTCTTTTTCCGATTTGACGGCGGAACGCATACGATCGAAATGACGCGATAAAAAATACCGTGAAGCGATTGCTTCACGGCATTTTTGATTTAGAAAACAGGGCTTTCTTTTCGCTTTTTCGCGGCGGCGATCAGCGCCTCACGCTCCGAGAACGGAACGTGCTTGCCGTCGATCGCCTGATAGGTTTCGTGTCCTTTGCCCGCCAAAAGGACGATATCACCGTCTTCGGCGTGCGCCACGGCGTATGCGATCGCTTCCGTGCGGTCGGGGATGGCGACGTAGGGGCAGACGAGCGCCCGCGCGATCTCCTCGATGATCTGCATGGACGGCTCTTTTCCCGGATTGTCGTCAGTCAGGATACAAAAATCCGCGAACGCCGACGCGG
>CALEJO010000073.1 GCA_937898155.1 uncultured Clostridia bacterium
GTCAAATCTTTTATACTTCGGTCGAGCGGAACGCTCGCGGGCTTTCTTTTTGCAATCTTTTTCTTTGCCCGCCAAAGAAAAAGTTGACGTTCCCTTTTCGCAAAGAAAAGCGAAAAGCATCACGTTTCTTGTTTTTCTGCGAAAATTATGTTATACTGAAAAAAACAAAAACCGAACGGAGTGATTCCTATGGAACTGAAAACCGAGCGTTTGCTCCTGCGCGCGTGGCGCGAATCCGACGCAAACGACTTATATCAATACGCCAAAGACCCGCGTGTCGGTCCGATCGCGGGCTGGCGACCGCATACGAGCGTCAAAAATAGCTTGGAAGTCATTCAGCTCTATTTGAGCGGACCGGAGACCTATGCCGTGTGCCTGCAAAGCGACGGCAAGGCGATCGGGAGCGTCGGCATCAAAACGGGCGAAGAAACCGATATGACCGACCGCGCGGACGAAGCGGAGATCGGATATTGGATCGGCGTGCCATTCTGGGGCAACGGCTATATTCCCGAAGCGGTGCGCGAGTTGGAACGTCACGCGTTTGAAGACCTCGGCATGACGCGGCTGTGGTGCGGCTATTACGACGGCAATGAGCGCTCCCGCCGCGTGCAGGAGAAATGCGGTTTCCGTTATCACCGGACCTCGGAGGGACTTTACGTGCCGCAAATGGATGAATACCGGAAAGGTCACGTGACGACCATTTCGCGGGAAGAATGGGAAAAAATCAAAAAAGTTTGAAACGAAACTCCGTTCTTTCCGTCTAACCGACGAATTCAGAAAGGAGGCGATGACCGACGTGGACCTGAAAAAACTCTATGAGACCTCCTATATGCAGGTGTATTCCTACGTGATGACGCTCTGTAAAGAAAGCCACATGGCGGAGGAACTGACGCAGGAGACGTTTTTCAGAGCAATGACCGCCGAACGTGCCGCGGAATTTCATGGGCTTGCGCAGGAAACGACGTGGCTCTGCGCAATCGCGAAGCGCCTTTGGATCGACGAAACGCGAAAGCGCAAACGAAACGCTGATCTGCCGGACGACGTGGATTCCGGAGAAGACGTCGCGCAGACCGTCGCGAACCGGGACGCTTCGTGGCGGCTCCACCGGCTTTTGCACGAGCTGGAAGAGCCGTATAAGGAAGTGTTCTCCCTGCGGGTGTTCGGCGAGCTGTCGTTCGCGGAAATCGGCGCCCTGTTCGGCAAAACCGAAACGTGGGCGCGCGTCACCTATCATCGCGCCAAACTGAAAATTCAGGAAAGGATGGAATCCAATGGATCAAACCTGTGAAATCGTGCGGGATTTGCTCCCGCTGTATCTCGACGACGCGTGTAGCGATGCCAGCCGCGCACTCGTCGAAACGCATCTGACCGCGTGCTCCGATTGCACGTCCGTCTATGACAAAATGAAAAACGACGCGCCGACGGAGACGCTCCATATCGAAAAGGAGGGACTGATCACGCGTCAGGCGAAACTGCTCCGCAGAAAAGGGGCTGTCGCGGGCGGCGTGGTCGGCGGCATTCTCCTTTTGCCGGTCGTCATTTGTCTCATCGTCAATCTCGCCGTTGGGCACGCGCTCGACTGGTTTTTCCTCGTGCTGACGTCGCTTTTGCTGGTCGGCTCTCTGACCGTCGTGCCGCTTCTTTCGATGAAGCACCGCTTTTTGCGGACGGTGGCGTCCGCGACGGCGAGCTTGCTTTTGCTGTTTCTCGCGTGCTGTCTTTATACGGGCGGACGGTGGTTTTTCGTCGCCTCGACCGCGAGCATATTCGGACTCGCGGTCGTGCTTTTGCCGATCGTTGTCAACTGCGAGCCGATCAAAACACGTTTGCGCGGGCAAAAGGCACTCACGTGCATGGCGGTCGATACCGTATTGCTTTGTTTGATGCTCGTTGTGATCGGAATGCGCGCGGTGAGCGATGAATATCCGCTGGTCACGCTTGCGGCCACGCTTCCGAATCTGGTCTTTGCGTGGGGATTGTTTGCGCTGATCCGCTATTCGCGCGTCAGCGGGCTTGCCAAAGCCGGACTCTGCACGGTCTGGACGGGACTTTATCTGTTTTCGGTCAATACGGCGGTCGGCTTTCTGCTCCGCTCACCCGTCGCCCTGCCGCAAATTTCCGACGATAGCGGCAGGATTCTGTGGCTTCTTTTGATCGGATCTTCCGCTGTCGGCGCGTTGCTGATCGCGGTCGGACAATTCGCAAATAAGAAAAGAGGGAAGAATACGTGAAGAAAATACTTGGACTTGGCCTGCTGGCGGCGCTTTTGCTGACGCTCCTTTGCGGATGCGGCTTTTCCATCAACTTCGGCATCTATCAATATCCGAACGGACAGAACTATACCGCGGGGAGCGAGGCGAGCTTTTCCGCGCCGATCGACGCGATCGACGTGGATTGGCCCGCGGGCGCGGTGAAGATCGCGTATCACGAAAAGGAAACCGTGGAGTTATGTGAAACCGTGACGGGCTCTGTCGAGCCGGCGGAGGACGAGATCATGCACTATTGGCTTGACGGCACGACGCTTCGCGTCAAATTTGCCGCGTCGGGAAGAACCTTGTTGATCACGCCACAGAAAGAGCTGACGATCCTTCTGCCGAGGTCGCTTATGCTCGATCGGCTTTCGGTCGATGTGGCGTCCGCCGAAGTGGATATCCGCACCGACGCGCGCAAAACGATCATTCAGGCGGCATCGGGCGAAGTGACATTGGCGCTTTCCGACGGAGAGAGCGTGGACGTGAGCACGGCGTCGGGCGCTGTTTCGGCGAAGCTTGCGCAGATGGCTGACGTGAGCATTGACACGGCATCGGGAAAGATCACGCTCGACGCGTCGCAAGTGACGGGTGCTGTGGAGCTTGACAGCGCAAGCGGAGATATGACGCTGACGGTCGGCACCGCGAAACGTCTGACGGCAGAAACTGCGTCCGGCGAAATCGAGCTTGCGGCGGGCGAGATTTCGGAGGTTTCGTTCGACAGCGCGAGCGGCGACATCCGCGCCGTGTTTACCGCGATGCCGCGCGATTGCGAGATCGACACGGCGTCCGGCGGGATCCGGCTGACGCTGCCGAAGGACGCGAGCTTTGTCGCCGAGGTGGATACGGCCAGCGGTGATTTCGACTGCGAATTTGCCGTCGTGCGCAAAGGGAACCGCTATACCTGCGGCACCGGCGAGGTAAGATTGGAGCTGGAATCCGCTTCGGGCAATATTCGCGTGCTTGCCGGGAACTGAGCCGGACAAAATCGGATTTGATCCGACAAGAAAAAAAGCAAAATCTGTGATATCCTATCATCGGTGGCGGAAAGGAGGGATCGCTTTCATGGAATGGGTGACCTGTCTCAGAGAGGCGCTGAACTATATCGAAGCGCATCTGGAAGAGCCGCTCACGGTCGGTGAGATCGCGAAGCATGTGTATCTTTCGCCGTTTTATCTGCAAAAAGGATTCCAAGTCATGACGGGCTTCTCGATCGGTGAGTATATCCGCAATCGTCGGCTTTCCGAAGCGGCGCGCGTGCTTGCGGCGACGAAAGAAAAGATCATCGACGTCGCGCTTCGCTACGGATATGAAACACCCGAGAGCTTCACCAAGGCGTTCACGCGGTTTCACGGAATCACGCCGAGCAAGGCGCGCTCTGCACCGGAAGCGATCCGCTGTTTTCCACCTCTTCATCTTCATATGGAAATCACAGGAGGAAATAACATGGATTATGTCGTCAGCCCGATGTGGGGCATGAAACTGATCGGATTCGAGCGGGTGTTCACGATGGAGGAGGCATACGCGGAGATCCCGAAATTCTGGGATGAAATCTGCGAAACGTATTGCACGCACACGATCTATGCGGGCAAAGCGCCGTCGTGCCCCGAGGAGCATGCCATCATCGACAACTGCATCGGCGAATACGGTGTTTGCATCGACGACCTCGGCGAGGGGAAATTCCGTTATCTGATCGCGGGCAAATATGCCGGCGGGGAAGTGCCGAAGAGCATGACGCTCGTCGAGCTTCCGGCGGGCGAATGGGCAAAATTTCGCTCGATCGGTCCGATCCCGGAGGCGTTGCAAGCGCTGAATACGCGGGTATTCAGGGAATGGCTACCCGGCAATCCCGATTTTGAGATCGCGGGGGGCTATAACATCGAATGGTATTCCTGCGACGGAGAAAAGACCGACGCCGACTATCAAAGCGGCATTTGGGTGCCGGTCAAGCGCAAGAAAAAAGCATAAAAAAGAGTCCCGCGCGATGCGCGGGACTTCCGCTTTTCTTTGCGAAAAGAAAAGCTCGGCAAAAGAAACGTGTCCGTCATGCGCGGGACATTTTGCGCGCTCTATCTTGCTTTTTTCTCGTTTTGTGATAAAATAACGAGTAAAGAACAAAGGGGAAGTGATTGGTTTATGAAAAAAGTGATTTTGTTGGGCGATTCGATCCGCTTGGTCGGATACGGCGAAGTGGTGGCGGAAATGCTCGCAAAAAACGGTTGTGACGTTTGGCAACCGGATGACAACAGCCGGTTTTGTCAATTCACCCTGCGGCAGATTTTCGATCATGCCGCGAAAATCCAAGATAGCGACGTCGTCCACTTCAATTGCGGTGCGTGGGACATCTGCGAATTGTTCGGCGACGGACCGTTCACCGACATGGAAACTTACGTCCGCACGATGCGTCGGATCGTGAAGGTGCTGAAAAAACTCGGCGTCAAGCAGATTATTTTCGCGACGACCACACCGGTCAGACCGGAAAGCACACATAACCGCAATGAGGTCGTCCGGAACTATAATGAAGTCATCGTGCCGATCCTGCAAGCCGAGGGGTGCCGGATCAACGACCTGTATGCGCTCGTCGCGCCCGATATCGAGCGGTTTATCCGCGACGATACGATTCATCTTTCCGATGAGGGAACGGCACTGTGCGCGAAAGCAACGGTGGATGCGATCTGCGACGCCATGGCAGAATTCTGAAAAACGGACGGACGAATGTCCCGGGTCGGGTGATGAAAATGACCGGATTTACAAATTTCGAAGAAAATATTGACAAAACGGTCGAAATGTTAAGTGCGGAAATGGATTTCATTGCTTTCGACGCGCAGGACGTGATCACGACGTCGGGGCCCAAGCTCCCCCTTGCTTTTGCCAACGGAAATGCACTGTATAACGGAGAGGACTTCTTCAATCGTCTGAAGACAAACATAAATGCTGTTGACTGTTTGGATTACGCCATTTTGTCTGCCAGCTGTGCGCCGCCGAGAATGTGAAAATGCAGATGCGGCACGCTTTGGCAAGCGTCGGGACCGCAGTTGGAAATCACGCGGTATCCGTTCGTGACACCGGCGAGCTTCGCGATCTTCGGAATATTCTCGAAAATATACGCGACGATGCCGGCGTTTTGTGCGGTGATCGCATCGACGGATTCGATGTGGATTTTCGGGATGACAAGCACGTGCACGGGAGCTTGCGGGTTGATGTCACAAAACGCTAGAATGCGCTCGTCCTCATAAATTTTGCCGGACGGGATCTCGCCCGCCGCGATTTTGCAGAAAAGACAGTTTTCCATAAAGCATCAACCTTTGTTCAGAGAATCGCGGATCTCACGGAGTAGCGCGACCGTCTCTTTTTCACGGGCAAGCGCTTCCGCGGCGAGGCGCTCTGCCTCTGCCTGTGCGGCTTCCGCTGCCTGCTTCTCGGCTTCGGCTTTGGCTTTTGCTTCTTCTTCGGCTTTTGCCGCTTCCGCTTTCTCTTTCTCGGAGACGGAAAGCTCTTTTGCCTTGTTCGTCAGCTTGGTGAAATAGCGGATGATGATGAACATGACGAAGGCAATGATCAGAAAATCAATGATCGCCTGCACGAACGCGCCCCACGCAATCTGAATGGAGGGCGTGACGACGGCGCCTTCCGCGTCGAGCACTTCCTCGCGGATCACCCAGATCAGGTCTTTCAGATTGACGCCGCCTGTGATGAACGACACGAGCGGAGAGATGAACGCCGCGGTGAACGCGGAAACGATCGCCGAGAAGGCGCCCGCGACCGCGACACCGACCGCCATATCCACGACGTTGCCGCGATTGATGAATTTTTTGAAATCAGAGATAAAACCGGTCTTTTTCATGTTGATGGTCCTTCCTTTATGATAAAATAGTTTACTGACAGAGGGCTTCCGCGACGGACGGGAGCGCGGCGAGCGCTTCGTCGAGACGGGAGACGTTCACGGCACCCGCGGTCGCGCTGTCGGGACGGCCGCCGCCGCCACCGCCGACGATCTTGGCGAGCTCGGCGAGCACGGCGGGTGCTTTGACACCCTTGGCGAGCGCGTCTTTGCCGCAGACGCAGACGAGCGTGAGCTTGCCGCCCACGAGCGAGGACATGACGACGACGAGATCGGCATATTTCGCTTTCAGATCATCGCCGAGTGTGCGGACCGCGTTCACGGGGAGCTCGGTCTGCATCGAAGCGACGCGAATGCCTTTCACCGAGACGGCGGACGCGAGCATCGCGTCGGCTTTCGCCGCGGCGAGCTTCGCCGAAGCGGCTTCGAGATCTTTTTTCGTGGTTTTCAGTTCCTCGGAGATCGCGTTGACGCGCGGGAGCAGATCGGCTTGCGCGTTGACTTTGAGCGCTTTGGAGACCGAGGAGAGCAGGGCGTCGTTTGCGAGCATCCGTTCGTAAGCGTTCAGACCGCTGACCGCCGTGATGCGGCGCGTGCCGGCGGCGACGGAGCTTTCCATCGTAATCTTATAGAGACCGACGTTTGCGGTATTGGCGACATGTGTGCCGCCGCAAAGCTCGGACGAGAAATCGCCCATTTTGACGACGCGGACGACATTGCCGTATTTTTCACCGAAGAGCGCGATGGCGCCGGACGCCTTAGCGCTTTCGATATCCATTTCCTGCGTGCAGACGGGGATCGCTTCGAGAATCTTCTCATTGACGAGGCGCTCGACCTTTGCCAGCTCGTCGGGTGTCACCGCCGCGAAATGCGTGAAGTCGAAGCGCGCTTCTTTATCGTCCACATAGGAGCCCGCCTGATGAATGTGCGTGCCGAGCACGGCGCGGAGTGCCGCGTCGAGCAGGTGGACGGAGGAGTGGTTGCGGGCGATCGCCGCGCGGCGTGCGCCGTCCACGGTGAGCGTCACGGTGTCGCCGACGGAGAAGGAGCCGCTTTCTACGGTGCAGATGTGCAGATAGACGCCGTCGGATTTTTTCGTATCGGTGACGAGCGCGTTGCCGTTTTTGCCGACGATCACGCCCGTGTCGCCGACTTGTCCGCCGCTCTCGCCGTAGAACGGCGTGCGGTCGGTGACGATCACGGCGGTCTCGCCCGTGATCTGCGTCAGCTCGTTCGTCTCGCTGTCGATGATCGCGACGATCTTGCCGACGGATTCGGTTTCGGCATAGCCCGTGAACTCCGTTTTGACGGAGGTATCGACGAGCGATTTCATACTGTCGTCCCAGCCGCTGATCGTGCCGCGTGCGGCGCGAGCGCGCTGTTTCTGCTCGGCAAGCTTCTCTTCAAAGCCCGCTTCGTCGATGCCGAGCCCGTTTTCTTCCGCGATCTCGCGCGTGAGGTCGATCGGGAAGCCGAACGTGTCGGAGAGCTTGAAGACGTCGGCGCCCGCGAGCTCGGTCTTGCCGGTCGCTTTGGCATCCGCCATGAGCGTATCGAGCAGGTTCATGCCGGATTCGACGGTCGCGTTGAAGCGATCCTCTTCCATTTTGACAATTTTTTGGATATAATCGAGCTTTTCGGTCAGCTCGGGATATGCGGTGAGGTTCTCTTTGGCGACGACCGCCATCATATCGGCGAGGAACGTGCCCTTGATGCCGAGGAGGCGTCCGTGACGGCACGCGCGGCGCATCAGACGGCGAAGCACATAGCCGCGCCCTTCGTTCGACGGCATGACGCCGTCCGCGATCAGAAACGCGGAAGCGCGCGCATGGTCGGCGATGATGCGGAGTGACACGTCCGCTTTGGCGTTTGCCTTATAAGTCACGCCGGCTTTTTCGCTGATCGCCGTGATGATATTGCGGATCGTATCAACCTCGAACATATTGTCTACGCCCTGCATGACGCACGCGAGACGTTCGAGTCCCATGCCGGTGTCGATGTTCTTCTGCGACAGCTCGGTATAGTTGCCCGCGCCGTCGTTATTGAACTGCGAGAAGACGTTGTTCCAGATTTCCATATAGCGGTCGCAGTCGCAACCGGGACGGCAATCGGGATTGCCGCAGCCATACTTTTCGCCGCGATCGAAATAAATCTCGGAGCAGGGACCGCAGGGACCGGAGCCGTGCTCCCAGAAGTTGTCCGCCTTGCCGAGACGAACGATGTGATCTTCTCTCACGCCGATCTCGTCGCGCCAGATGCGGAACGCTTCGTCGTCCTCTTCATAGACCGACGGCCAGAGCAGATCGGCGGGGATGCCGAGCCATTCGGGACTCGTCAGAAATTCCCACGCCCACGGAAGCGCTTCTTTTTTGAAATAATCGCCGAACGAGAAGTTGCCGAGCATTTCAAAGAAGGTGCCGTGCCGCGCGGTATAGCCGACGTGCTCGATATCGTTCGTGCGGATGCACTTCTGACACGTCGCCATGCGGTGGCACGGCGGTTCGAGCTCGCCTGTGAAATATTTTTTCAACGGCGCCATGCCCGCGACGATCAGAAGCAGGGATTTATCGTGCTCCGGCACGAGCGGGTAGCTTTTGTGAGAAAGGTGACCTTTCGACTCGAAAAATCTGAGAAATTTTTCGCGCAGGTCGTTGAGTGATGTCCATTCCATATTTTTGATTCCTTTTAATCATTTCGGGAAGACCCGTTATTTTCTTCTTATCTTATCATTATAGGGAAAGTCACGAAAAAAGTCAAGACGTCGCGCAAAAAAAGAGACGGTTTTCCCGCGTCGGAGGAGACCTGCGTTTCCACAAAGGAGAAAAACGGTAATTTTTTGGAAATTTTTCGAAAAAAGCGGTTGACAAGTTGACAAAAGGGTGATATACTTGTAAATTGCATTACAATCGCTTGTATTATCGCTTGCGGGCGGAAAAAGACCGAATGACAGAGGGATTTCGTGTTTTTCGCGGCGATATTGCGAGCATGGAAAAATATCTTCATATTTACCAAAGTAACGGCAAGCGAAAATCAGAATGGAGTGATTTTATGAGAATCAAACCCCAGCAGCTTGGCAAAAACACACGTATGAGCTTTGCGAAGATCGACGAAGTCCTCGAAATGCCGAATCTTCTCGAAGTGCAAAAAAAGTCTTACAAATGGCTGATGGAACACGGCATCAGCGAGGTTTTGCGCGACGTTTCCCCGATCATCGACTATTCGGGCAACCTCGTCATCGAATTTGTGGACTTTTCCATTGATTCGACGCCGAAATATCCCGTCGAGGAATGCAAAGAGCGCGACGTGAACTACGCGGCGCCTCTGCGCGTGACCGTCCGCCTGACGAACAAGTCCACAGGCGAAGTGAAACAGCAGGACATCTTCATGGGCGATTTCCCGCTGATGACCGACAACGGCACCTTTGTGATCAACGGCGCGGAACGCGTCGTGGTCTCCCAGCTCGTTCGTTCCCCCGGTATGTATTATACCAGCGCGGCGGACAAGACGGGCAAATGCATGCTGACCGCGCAGATCATCCCCTATCGCGGCGCATGGCTCGAATACGAAACGGACATCAATGACATTTTCTACGTCCGCATCGACAAAAACCGCAAAATCCCCGTCACCATCCTCATCCGCGCGCTTGAGGAAACGACTTCGACCTCGACGGACATCCGCGCTTTCTTCGGCGACGACGTGAAGATCCTCAACACGCTCGACAAGGACGGCATGCAGGCGGAAGCCGAAAAGAACGGCACGACCGCTTACGAGGAATCTCTGAAAGAAATCTACAAGAAACTGCGCCCGGGCGAACCGCCGCTCGTGGAATCCGCGCAGATTCTGCTCAACAACCTGTTCTTTGACCCGAAGCGCTACGACCTCGGCGCCGTCGGACGCTACAAATTTGACCGCAAGGTCGCGCTCAGCCGCCGCATCTCCGGCAGAACGCTGACGCGCCCCGTCATCAATCCGATCACGGGCGAGATCCTCTTCGAAGCGGGCAAAACGCTCACCTATGACGAAGCGGTCTCGATCGAAGACGCCGGTGTGAACGAGGCGTTCATCGCGCTTGCCGACGGCAAAGAACTGAAAGTTTTCGGCAATGGCATGGTCGATCCCGCCAAGGTGATCGGCTGTGATTTCCGCGAGATCGGCATCAATGAGAAGGTCAAGCTGAGTCTGCTCCTCTCCATGCTGGAAGAGGCGGGAGGCGATTTCGACGCGCTGAAAAAAGCCGCGATCGACCGCGCCGCGGAGCTTTCTCCGAGACACATCACGAAGGACGATATCTTTGCGTCCATCAACTATCTCATTTGCCTGTCGCACGGCATCGGCTCGCCCGATGACATCGACCACCTCGGCAACCGTCGTATCCGCGCGGTCGGTGAGTTGCTCCAAAATCAGCTCCGCATCGGCTTCTCGCGCATGGATAAGATCGTCAAGGAGCGCATGACCATTCAGGACCTCGACGCCCTGACTCCGCAGGCGCTCATCAACATCCGCCCCGTCGTGGCGGCGATCCGCGAATTCTTCGGCTCCTCGCCGCTTTCGCAGTTCATGGATCAGAACAACCCGCTTGCCGAGCTGACGCACAAGCGTCGTCTTTCCGCACTCGGCCCCGGCGGTCTGTCGCGTGACCGCGCTTCCTTTGAAGTGCGTGACGTGCATTATACGCACTACGGCCGCATCTGCCCGATCGAGACGCCGGAAGGTCCGAACATCGGTCTGATCTCCTATCTCGCGACCTATGCCAAGATCAACGATTACGGCTTCATCGAGGCGCCGTATCGCAAGATCGACAAAGAAACCGGAAAAATCACCGATATCGTCGAATATATGACGGCGGATACCGAGGATAACTATATCATCGCACAGGCGAACGAGCCGCTCGACGAGGAAGGCCGCTTCCTCCGCAAGCGCGTGCTCGCGCGTGACCGCGCCGAGATCGTCGAGGTCGAGGCATCAAAAGCCGACTACATCGACGTTTCGCCGAAGATGGTCATTTCCGTGGCGACGGGCTTCATCCCGTTCCTCGAAAACGACGATAACTCCCGTGCGCTGATGGGCTCCAACATGCAGAAGCAGGCAGTGCCGCTGATGATGACGGATGCACCGATCGTCGGCACCGGCATGGAATACAAGGCGGCGATCGACTCCGGCGTTTGCGTGCTCGCCAAGGAAGGCGGCTACGTCAAGAGCGTCTCCTCCGACAAGATCGTGATCAGCGAAGACACCGGCGCAAACCGCACCTACGAGCTGCTCAAATTCAAACGCTCGAACCAGGGTACCTGCATCAACCAGCGTCCGATCGTCAGCGTGGGCGACCGCGTGGAAACGGGCGACGTGATCGCCGACGGTCCCGCAACGTCCGGCGGTGAAATCTCCCTCGGCAAGAACGCCCTCATCGGCTTCATGACGTGGGAAGGTTATAACTACGAGGACGCAGTCCTTTTGAACGAAAACCTCGTTCGCAACGACGTCTATACGTCGATCCACATTGAAGAATACACTCTCGAAGCGAGAGACACCAAGCTCGGGCCGGAAGAGATCACGAGAGAGATCCCGAACTGCGGCGACGACGCGCTCAAAGACCTTGACGCGGAAGGCATCGTCCGCAACGGCACCGAGGTCCACGCGGGCGATATCCTCGTCGGTAAGGTGACGCCGAAGGGCGAGACCGAGTTAACCGCGGAGGAAAGACTGCTCCGCGCGATCTTCGGCGAAAAGGCAAGAGAAGTGCGCGACACGTCTCTGCGCCTGCCGCACGGCGAATCCGGTATCGTCGTCGATGTCCGCGTGTTCTCGCGCGACACCTCCGACGAGCTGGCTCCCGGAGTCATCAAATCCGTGCGCGTCTATATCGCGCAGAAGCGTAAGATCTCCGTCGGCGATAAGATGGCGGGACGTCATGGTAATAAAGGCGTCGTTTCCCGCATCCTGCCGCCGGAAGATATGCCGTTCCTCGAAGACGGCACGCCGCTCGACATCGTGCTGAACCCGCTGGGTGTTCCGTCCCGTATGAATATCGGTCAGGTGCTCGAAGTTCACCTCGGTATCGCGGCGAGAACCCTCGGTATGAAGGTCATGACGCCGGCATTCGACGGCGCGAAAGAAGCCGATATCACCGAAATGCTCACCGAAGCGGGACTTTATCGCGAGGTTTTGCCGAGCGATTCGCTGATCGGCAAGAAATTCTATGAAGAATTCGTCGATGAAGAAACGGGCGCGAAGCGCTACGAAGAAGTCGGCGCGGATAAGCTCGCCAACAAGGCATGGGTCGCCGAGAAGATCGCGGCGAAGAAACTCAAAACTGTGGACGGCAAGCGCATCCTTTACGATGGAAGAACGGGCGAAGCATTCGCAAACCCCGTCACCGTCGGCATCATGTATTACCTCAAACTCCATCACCTCGTTGACGATAAGATCCACGCGAGAAGCGTCGGTCCGTATTCGCTCGTCACGCAGCAGCCGCTCGGCGGCAAAGCGCAGTTCGGCGGACAGCGTTTCGGCGAAATGGAAGTCTGGGCACTCGAAGCATACGGCGCGGCTTACACGCTCCAAGAAATTTTGACCGTGAAGTCCGACGATGTCACCGGCCGTGTCAAGACCTACGAAGCGATCGTCAAAGGACAGAACATCCCGACGCCCGGTGTGCCGGAATCGTTCCGCGTGCTTGTCAAGGAATTGCAGGCGCTCGGCCTCGATATCCGCGTGCTGGATGACGCGGGCGAGGAAATCGAGCTCTCGCTGATCGGCGACGACGTCGAAGAAGACGACGGCAAGAGATACGTGAGCGCGGACGACCTCGGTCCGACGGTCCTTGAAGAAGGCGACGAAGACAATTACACGCTCATCGACGACGACGAAATCGAAAAAGATTTCGAGGGCGACGTGGACGATGAAGACTTCGGCGACGAAGACTTCGACGCAGACGATGTCGGCGACGAAGAATAAGGGAAAAGGAGAGAAACAATGAGCAAAAATGTTTTTGACTCGATTAAAATCGGGCTTGCATCTCCTGAAATGATCCGCACATGGTCTTACGGCGAAGTGACGAAGCCGGAGACGATCAACTACCGCACTCTCCGCCCCGAACGCGACGGCCTTTACTGCGAAAAGATTTTCGGGCCGACGAAGGACTGGGAATGCGCGTGCGGCAAATATAAACGCGTCCGCTACAAAGGCAAGACCTGTGAAAAATGCGGCGTGGAAGTGACGACCAAAAAGGTTCGCCGCGAGCGTATGGGCCATATCGAGCTCGCCGCGCCCGTGTCGCATATCTGGTATTTCAAAGCGACACCCTCGCGCATGGCGCTGCTCCTTGATATTTCGCCGCGTCTGCTCGAAAAGGTCATCTACTTCGGCAACTATATCGTCCTCGATCCCGGCAACACGCCGCTGGAAAAACAGCAGGTGCTGACCGAGATGGAATATCATCAGATGTATGAGAAATACGAGAATGACTTCCGCGTCGGCATGGGTGCCGAGGCAGTAAAAGAACTGCTGATGGAGCTCGACCTTGAGGCTATGAGCAAGGAGCTCCGTGAGGAGCTGGCCGGCTCCAGCGGACAGAAGCGCATCAGAGCTATCCGTCGTCTGGAAGTCGTCGAGGCTTTCCGCAAGTCCGGCAACAAGCCCTCCTGGATGATTATGGATGTAGTACCGGTAATTCCGCCGGAGCTTCGTCCGATGGTTCAGTTGGATGGCGGCCGTTTTGCTACCAGTGACCTCAACGATCTCTATCGTCGCGTCATCAATCGTAATAACCGCCTCAAGCGCCTTTTGGAGCTTGGTGCCCCCGATATTATCGTCCGCAATGAGAAGCGTATGCTGCAGGAAGCAGTAGATGCTCTCATTGATAACGGCCGCCGCGGCCGTCCGGTTGCCGGCCCGGGCAATCGTCCCCTGAAGTCTCTCTCCGATATGCTGAAGGGTAAGCAGGGCCGCTTCC
>CALEJO010000074.1 GCA_937898155.1 uncultured Clostridia bacterium
CGTGCGACTCCCCGACCGTTCTCCGCTACGCTCCGAACGCGGAACCACGTCGCAGGGTGGGCGCCCGCAGCTCCGCGCGGTTCGCTGTGCGGACTTCGGCTTTCCGCTTTTCTCGGGAGAAAAGCGTAGCAAAAGAGCCGCTCGGATGGAAGTTTGTGCAGACTTCAAGCCGAGTGTGCGCTCTACTCAAAGTTTGTGTGAGCTCAGTCTCCGCGCACCACGGATCGTTTCTTTTGCCGAGCTTTTCTTTTCGCAAAGAAAAGCGGGGACAAAAAAAGACGGGCAGATGCCCGTCTTTTTCAGTTATTCGGTTATTTTCCGAGCTCGCGGAACGTGTAATATTCGTGCGCCGCGAACGTTTCGACATAGGTGCCCGGGCGTCCGATGAGCGTCACATAGCGCTTTTTGATCGCTTCCGTTTTGTTTCCGCTCTGGTCGGTTTGCGTGACGAGCCGAGAGAACGCGTCGGTCGAAATGACTTTGACGGACGACGGCAGGGTGAACGACGTGACCTGCGCGGTCACATTTGCAAACCGATTGTCGGGAATGCGCTTGACCGTTTCGGGCAGGACGATCTGCGAGACGTTGCCGTTGTAAACGGCAAGCACGCCGTCGCCGACGACGATGAACGCGTCGTCTTTGTTTTTGAGCCACTTGGTGCCGGTGAACGTCTCCATGCCGACGAAAACGACCGTTTTCGGAATGTCGAGACGGGAGAGCTTATTGCAGTCGGAGAACGCGCCGTCGCCGATCAGACGAAGGGCGGGGGACAGCGTGACGTCGGTCAGCTTGCCGCACATGGCGAACGCGCCGGACTCGATGCGGTCTACGGATTTGCCGAGGTCAACCGCGGCGAGCGACGAGCAGTCGGCGAACGCGGAGGACGCAACGACGGTGATCGTGTCGGGAAGCGTGACGGAGGTCAGCGCATTGCACCCGTAGAACGTGCCAAAGCCGATTTCGGTGTCTTCGGTGCCGACCACGACGTCGATAAGAGAACGGCAACCGGTGAACGCGCCCGCGCCGATGTGCTTGACGGAATGGCCCGCGAGCGGATCAGTCAAAAGGACACATTCGGAGAACGCGCCGATGCCGACGGTGTCGAGCGTTTGCGGGAGCGTCACGGACGCAAGTGCCTTGCATCCGTCGAAGAACGAGGCGGGAAGCTTTTCGATCGGTGCCTCGATGACGGCTTCGGTGATGCCAGAGCCGAGGAACACGCTGACGCCGAGTTTAGTTGCGGAAGCGGGGATTTTCGCCGAAGAGAGCGAGCCGCATTTTGCGAACGCATAATCGCCGATCTCGGTGACGGACGCGGGAATTGCAAAGGATTTCAGCACGTCGCAGGAGAAGAATGCGTAATTTCCGATCGACGTGATCGTGTCGGAATACCGCACGTCGGTCAGTTCGAGGCAGTTTTGGAAGAGAAACGCGGGAATCGTTTGGATGCCGCTGATGTCGGCAGATTGCAGTTTCGCGCAGGAATCAAACGCGAACGCGCCGATCTCGCTCACCTGCGAAGCGTCGATGGAGCGAAGCGCGGTGCAGAAGCGGAACGCGTAGGGGCGAATGGTTTTGACAGAGGCGGGGAGCGTGATCTCCGTCAGCGCACCGCAATAGTTGAACGCGAATTGTCCGATCTCGCGCACGCCGTCCGGGATCGTGATCGCGGGAAGCGAGGAGCAGGAGTCGAACATTCCCTCGGGAATTTCGGTCATCGTGTCCGGAAGCGTCACGGATGTCAGTCCGAGACAGCCGCGGAAGAGGTAGGTGCCGAAAGACGTGACGCCGGCGGGCAGAGTGATCTCTTCGAGCGCGTCACAGGAAAGGAACGCGTAGCTGCCGATCGAGCGGAGCGTCGAGGGGAGCGAAACGGTTTTGAGAGCGTTGGCGTCATAAAACGCGCTGCCGCGGATGTCGGTCAGTCCCTCGGGGAGAATGATCTCCGTGAGCGAGCAACCCGCGAACGCGCTGCCGGCGATCGTTTTGACGCCGCTCGGCACGGTATAGGATGCGCCGCTGTTCTTCGCGGCGGGATAGAAGGTCAGCTCGGTGCCGGATTTATCGTAAAGCACGCCGTCCGCGACGGAAAACGTCGGATTCTGCGCGGAAACGGCGAACGCCTTGACGTTGAGGCAACCGTAAAACGCGTTATGTCCGAGAGACGTGAGCGAGTCGGGAAGCGTGGCGGTGATCTCGGTGGAGGAAGAGATGCCGCAATAGGCGAACGCGTAATCGCCGACGGTGCGGAGCGAGGTCGCCTCGGAGAAGTCGAACGTGATGCCGGAGCAACCGAGGAACGCCTCTTTGCCGACGGAGACGAGCGTCTGCGGCAAAACGAACGAGGTGAGGGCGGTGCATCCCGTGAACGCGCCGTTTCCGATGGAAACGAGATTCGATTTCGACGAATATTTGATTTCGGTCAGGGAAGTGCATCCGTAAAACGCGCCGTCGTCGATGCGTTCGACGGACGGGTGAAGCGTGATCGAACGGAGCGAGGTGTTGTTGGCGAAAGCGGTTTCGCCGATCGCCTTGACCGCGTATCTGCCGTCGATGCGGTTGATGATGATGGACTCCTCGCTTCCCGAATAGCTGACGATCGTCGCCTTGTTGTTTTCGTCGAGCGTATAGGTGAAAAGGGAATTGCTGCTGGTATGCGTCTGCGCGGTGTCCGCCGCCAGAACGGCGAGCGGGAGCGCCAAAATCAACGCGAGCGCCAGGATCAGCACGAATATGCGGGATCGCTTCATGAATGACTTCCTTTCCGAACTCTGTATCGAACGATATTTTCTGTCAAATCGAATATTTTACCAATTTTCAATTAGTATATCATATATTTGCCGTCTTTGCAAGAGCAAAAAGCGGGACTCACGACTTTTTTCGGGCAAAAAGCGCTTTCACGCCGCTCGCCGCGAGGAGCGCGCCGAACGCTTTTTGCAAAAGAGTGGTGTCGACGACGGTCGCGGCGGCGGCACCGAGGAAGGCGCCCGCGAGCCCGAGCACGCCGATCGTCAAAAGGAGCGGGACATTGAGGTGCCGTCGGAACGCGTGCACGAAAAACGACGACGCGGCGCCGACGAGAAAAAAGAGAAGATTGATCCCCTGCGCACGAAGCTGGGGAACGTCACGGACGAGTGTCAGATATAAAACGAGAAGCCCGCCTCCGCCGACGCCCGTGCCGCCGAGCGCCGAGGTGAGAAGTGCGGCAAAAAAATCAAGCATGGCGCTCTCCTTTCAGCGAAAAAGAAGCGTCCCGCCCGCATAAATAACGAGCAGGGCAAAGAGTTTTTTGAACAGCGCCGCGTCGAGTCGATCGAGCAGAAACGCACCGAGAAGTCCGCCGATCGCGGCGGGAATCAAAAAGGGCGATGCGTCGGCAAACGTGAAGGCACCGCGCCGCCAATAGAGAAACGTCGAAGCCAGCGAGCAGATCGCGATGGCGCCGACGGTCATGGCGAAGCGATCTTTGGTCTGATAAACGGGGTCGCCCGCATATATATGGGAAAGGAAAAGCACGATCAGAATACCGCCTCCCGTGCCGAAGAGCCCGTTCACAAACCCAGCGGCAAGCGAAACGAGCACGACACGCAGGAAAAGATGACCGCAGTTGCGAAAACGATTTTTCATAAAAACCACTTTCTCCGTAAAATCCGGTTTTTCGTCTTGTATTTTCCAAAAAAAGATGCTATAATATAAGATACGGTTATTTTGCACCGAAACGGAGCGGTTATGCAAAGCGTATCGGAACGGAGGGCTCCTTGACACTTTGGGAGGCGATCGTCTGCGGCGTTTTGCAGGGACTTGCGGAATTTTTGCCGATTTCCAGCTCCGGCCATCTGGCGATCGCGCACGCGCTGTTCGGGATGCGGACGGCGTCCGAAGCCGTCAGCTTTGACGTGCTTTTGCATTTGGCGACGCTCCTCGTCGTGCTGTTCGCGTATTTTCGCGAGGTGATCGCGCTGATCCCCGCGGCGTTCCGGCTCATCGGAAAAGCCGCTCGCGGCAAGGCGCGTTTTGCCACCTTGACGGTGCGTGAGCGGGAAGTGATTTTGCTTCTGC
Source organism: uncultured Clostridia bacterium (assembly GCA_937898155.1). GTDB lineage: Bacteria > Bacillota > Clostridia > Oscillospirales > CAG-272 > QALR01. The sequence goes on from CALEJO010000074.1 coordinate 4,060, forward strand.
TTGGCACGGTGCCGCTGGCGGGCGCGCTTTGGATCGGAGACGCGGTCGAAGCCGTCGCAGGCTCACCCCGCACGGTCGGCGTTCTGCTCATGATGAACGGGCTTCTTCTTTTGTGGGCGGATCATTTTTCCGCGTCGCGAGAGAAAAAAGAACAGCTTTCGCCGGGCGATGCGCTCGGTGTGGGTGTCTTTCAGCTTTTTGCGCTGTTCCCCGGCATCTCGCGCTCCGGCGCGACGATCGCGGGCGGCATGGCGTTCGGACTCGATCGTCGGGAGGCGGTGCGCTTCTCGTTCCTGCTCTCGGTTCCGGCGATCCTCGGCGCGAACGTCAAAGCGCTTCCCGAGCTTTTGCAGACGACGATCCCGAAAACGGAGCTTTGCTACGAGCTGATCGGCATGGGATGCGCGCTGGTGTGCGGCTTTGCCGCCCTGTGTGCGCTCGAAGTGCTCGCGAGCAAGGATAAATTCGGATTTTTCGGTTATTATTGTATGGCGTGCGGCGCGTTGACCGCGATCTTCGCACGCTGAAAACACATTTGGATATTTTACGGTAAAGGAAGGCAAAATCGTGTCGGAAGAAAAGAAAACGCAGTCGAAAAAACAGAATCAAAAGACGGCGCAGGAAGATTTTTATCAATATGACGGGGGACCGGCGCGCAAAAAGCGCACCGAGTCCAAAAAGGAAGCGCCGAAAGAAGAGCCGAAAGAAGCGCCGGAAAAGACGCCGAATCCCTCTTCCGTCGGCAATCAGCTCGCGATCATCTTTCTCGTGGTGGCGGCGCTCTTTTTGGCGATCTGCTACGCGTTCGGCACGAAGGATAACGTGGCGGGCATCGTCGGCGGCGCGATCCGCGACGTTTGCTACGGTGCGTTCGGCATCGCGGCATTTGCCATCCCCTTCCTCCTTTTGCAAATGGCGATCTTCTGGAAGAGCGACGTTTCGCGCGGCGCCGTCAAATATAAATACCTCGTGGCGATCTTCTTTCTTTTGTTTTTCGCCACGACGGTCCATACGTTCTGGCTTCTCTTTGACGGGCACGGGGACGTGACGGCGAGCGATCTCGGCAGTCTCGGCTCGCTCTACGCCGCGGGCAAGGCGCTGCACGGCGGCGGCTTCCTCGGCGGCTCCCTCGCGTTTCTGCTCATTTACGCGGTCGGATACGCGGGAGCGATCATCTTTTCGCTTTTGTTTTTCGCGGGATTCGCGATGGCATTGTTCGGACTGACACCGTCCGAGTGCGCCCAGCGCATCCGCTTCTATCGCCGCCGCAATCAGAGCATCCGCAAAGCGAAATTGGAAGAGATCAAACGCGCTCGCGCCGAACAGGACGGGGCGCGCCGCCGTCAGAAAGAGGCGGCAAACGCCAAACGCACGGAGGTCGCCGTCCGCAGACGCGGCGCGGGGATCGACGATGAAATCTTTGCCGACGATTTCGGCGCCGGCGCACAGGAAAGCGGCACGGAAGAGATTCTCTATCCCGTGCAGATGCCCGTGCGTGAGCGGGATACAAGAGAGGACGAAGCCGTGCTGACGCACGCGGCAAACGAGGTCGGCGACGCGGATCTTTCCGCCGACGTGCCGAAGCGCCCCGAAGAAAAAGAACTGCGCGTCACGCGCAGGTCCGCTGCTAAGAAAGCCGCGGAAGCGTCCGCGCCCATCGCGGTCGCGGCACCTGCGGCACCTGCGGTGCCGGTCGAGCCGCCGAAGCCGTCGTATCAGTTCCCGCCGATCTCGCTTTTGCAGCTCCCGAAGGGAAAAGTCAATACCGACGCGTCTTCCGAGCTGCGTGAGAACGCGGATCGCATCGTGGAAACGCTGAACAGCTTCAACGTCCACGTCAAAATCTCGAATATTTCCCGCGGACCGACCATCACGCGCTATGAATTGGAGCCCGAAGCGGGCACGCGCGTGCGCTCGATTCTGAATCTGCTCGACGACATCGCGCTTTCGCTCGCCACGAGTGGCGTGCGCAGTGACGGCGTCATCGCCGGCAAGAGCGCGATCGGCATCGAAGTGCCGAACAAGAGCGTGAATACGGTTTACGCGCGCGAACTGGTCGAGGATCCGAAATTCGCGGAGGCGAAGAGCCGCCTGACGACGGGACTCGGCATGGACGTTTCGGGCGCTCCCGTCTTTCTCGATATTGCCAAAATGCCTCACCTGCTGATCGCGGGCGCGACGGGCACCGGTAAATCCGTCTGCATCAACAGCTTGCTCATCAGCTTGCTCTATAAAGCGCGCCCCGACGAAGTGAAGCTCATTCTGATCGATCCGAAAAAGGTCGAGTTGAATATCTATAACGGCATTCCGCACCTGCTCGTCCCCGTCGTGTTCGATCCGAAAAAGGCGGCGGGCTCTCTGCATTGGGCGGTCACCGAAATGGAGCGCCGTTTCGAGCTTCTCGAAGCGCAGAACGTGCGCAACATCGAACAGTATAATAACGCGATCGCGAACGATCCGACGAAAGAGCGCATGACGCAGGTCGTCATCATCATCGACGAGCTTGCCGATCTCATGATGACCGCGCCGGACGACGTGGAAGCGTCGATCTGCCGCCTCGCGCAGAAGGCGCGTGCCGCGGGCATGCACCTGATCCTCGGCACCCAGCGTCCGTCCGTGGACGTCATCACCGGTCTGATCAAGGCGAACGTGCCGTCGCGTATCGCGTTCCGTTCGTCCTCGCAGATCGACTCCCGCACGATCCTCGACCAGCAGGGCGCGGAGAAGCTGATCGGTCGCGGCGATATGCTTTACGCCCCCGTCGGCTCGGACAAGCCGCTTCGCGTGCAGGGCGCCTTCGTCTCCGAAAAGGAGATCGAGGAGATCGTCGAATTCATCAAGTTGCATTCGCAGGAGTGCGCGTATTCCGGCGACGTGATCGAACAGATCGACAAGGCGGCGGAGCTGTGCGGACAAAAGAAGAAAAATCCGCTTCTCGGCGGCACGGAAGAAGACGCGCCGGAGGAGGAAGAGGACGATCCGATGCTCGAAAACGCGATCGAACTCGCCGTCGATTCCGGCAAGATTTCGACCTCGCTCATCCAGCGCCGTCTGTCGCTCGGCTACGGCCGCGCGGCAAAGCTGATCGACGTGATGGAGAGCCGCGGCATCGTCAGCGCGCCCGACGGGCAGAAGCCCCGCACCGTGCTGATCACGCGCGAGCAATATCTGGAACGCAAAATGAACCGCGCCGATGACGGCGCAGCAGAAGAAATCGAACCCGACGACGAGCCGCCGTTCGATCTATAACGGAGGCATCTTATGGGAAAACTGATTGTCATCGAGGGGCTGGACGGCTCGGGCAAAACGACGCAGACACCGCTCCTCGTGAACGAACTGGAACGGCAGGGCAAAAAGGTCAAAATGATCTCGTTCCCGCGCTACGAAAGCGAGTCATCCGCGCTGCTGCGGATGTATCTGAACGGCGAACTCGGCACGCATCCCGACGACGTAAATGCTTATGCGGCGTCCTCGTTCTTCGCGGTCGATCGTTATGCGTCGTTCAAGCAGGATTGGCAGGCGTTTTACGAGGAGCCGGACGCCGTCGTCGTGGCGACGCGCTATACCTCGTCGAATGAGATCCATCAGCTCGCCAAACTGCCGCGCGAGGAATGGGAGGCGTTCCTCTCGTGGCTCGAAGAATTTGAATTTGACCGGCTTGGCATCCCGCGTCCGGATATGGTGCTTTATCTCGATATGAAATATGAGATCGCGATGTCGCTCGTCAGCGGCAGAAGCGACACGACGGGGCAGAAGAAGGACATCCACGAGTTGGACGCCGACTATATGCTTCGCTGTCATAAAGCGGCGGCATACGCCGCGGATCGTCTCGGCTGGAAAACGGTCGTCTGCTGGGAAGGCAAAGAGCCGCTTTCCGTCGAGGAGATTTCGGAAAAAGTTTTGGAAGAAACGACCAAGTTGCTCGATTTTGCACATTGAGCGGGGAGGGACGAATATGAAAAAAGTGATCGTGTTTTTTGCGGACGGCACGGAGGAGATCGAAGCGCTGACCGTGGTGGACGTGCTTCGCCGTGCGGGCGCGGAGGTGACGGTCGCGGGTGTCGGCTCGAAAACGCCGACGGGCTCGCACGGCATCCGCATCGAAGCGGACGTGCGCGAGAGGGCGCTTTCGGGCGATTTCGATATGGTGGTTTTGCCGGGCGGTATGCCGGGCGCCAAAAACCTCGATGCCTCCGCGTGCGTGGACGCGACGCTTCGCCGCGTCGCGGAAGCCGGCGGCTTTCTGACGGCGATCTGCGCCGCGCCGCTCGTGCTTGGAAGACGCGGATATCTGCGCGGCAAACGCGCGATCTGCTATCCCGGCTTTGAATCGGAGCTGAAAGGCGCGGAGATCGCGGGCGAAAAGGTCTGCCGCGACGGCAACATCATTACGGCGGCGGGGCCGGGTGCCGCGATGGCATTCGCGCTCGCGCTGACGGAGGCGCTGTTCGGCGCGGAAAAGGCATCGGCACTTCGTTCGTCGATGCTCGTTTGAATGGAGAACACTATGCAGGAAATCGGGCAATATCAATATGAAATCCGACAGAACAAAACGGATGTGCGCAACGACTATCTGGAACGCCGCGCGGCGATCCCGGCGGAGGAGCGCGCCGTTTTGGACGAGAAAATCTGTCGCAATCTGCTTTCGACGGTGAGCTATCGCTTTGCAGACACGGTGCTGATGTTTTATCCCGTGCGCGGCGAGATCGATCTGCGTCCCGTGATGCGGGCGGCGCTTGCCGCGGGCAAGCAAGTCGCGTTTCCGCGCACGAATCCCGAGGACAGGACGATGGACTTTTATTTTGTCACGTCCGAGGCGGACTTTGAAAACGGCAATTACGGCATTCCCGAACCGAAGACGGAAGCGCTGTTCGATCCGGCGACCTCGCTCGATCGGCACGTGCTGTGCCTCGTGCCGGGTGTCGTCTTCGATAAAAGCGGCTATCGCATCGGCTATGGCGGCGGCTATTACGACCGCTTTCTCGGACGGTGCCGCGCGTCCACGCTCGGCGTGGCGTATCATTCGTTCATCATCCCGAACGTGCCGCACGGTCGGTTTGACGTTTCCGTTGACGTGATCGTCAGCGAAAGGGGCGTTTATGCAAAAAAATAACCGCAAAAATCCGTTCCTCGCGGCGCCGGTGCTGATCTGTGCCGCGATGATCGGAATGATCTTATTGAGGGCTGTCGGCGGAAGCGCCGCCGAGGCAAGCGGTCAGATCGTGACGTCGGTTTTGGCAATGGCCGCGTTCGGCGTTCCGATCGCGGCGTTCTTTTTGCTCGGACGGCAGAAAAAGAACCCGGACCGCTTTGCCGACGCGCTCTGCGTGCGCCGATGCTCCGGCGCGGAACGCGCGTTGATCGTTTGGGCGACGGCGGCACTTGTGGCGCTGGACGGCTTTTTCACGCACGGCATCTTTCGCGCGGGCGAGCCGCACGGTATTTTCTTCTTTTCGGCGACGCTCGACGCGCCGACGGGCATTTCGACGCTCGGCGCGATCCTGTTTCTCGGCATTTTGCCCGCGATCGCGGAGGAAGCGTTTTTGCGCGGATTTTTGCGCTATGAATATCGCTTTGCGGGGCGGGGCACGGCACTTTTGACGGGGCTCGTTTCCGCCATGCTGACGTTCTCGTTTGCGCAGGCACCCGCCGCGTTTTTCGGCGGCGTGTTCCTTACTTTTGTCGTTTCGGCGAGCGGCAATCTGCTCTGCGCGATTTCGGCGCGGGCGATCGCGCGTTCGCTTTTGGTGATTTTTTCGCCGATGATGGCGCGCGTCAGCGGCTACGCGGAAAGCCGCCCGATCTTGCTTTTGCTTTCGCTTGCGGTGCTTTGCCTTGCCGTGCCGATGCTGCTGTTCGCCGCGTCCAAGACGGCGGCGGCGCGCGGCGAACGCGAGGAGCTGCCGCCTGTTCGCGTGCCGCGCGGTCATTCGGCGCGCGTGATCGCCGATCTTGTTTCTTCCTATTTCCTTTGGGCGGACGTGCTCATCTATCTCGTTTTTGCAATCCTCGCGCTCTTTTGAATGAAGCGCCGCCCCGCCGCACAAACTAACGAAAACGTGCGGTGGTGACGGTATGAAACGGTATTCTTTCGGGTGGTCGGCTTTGATCGCGGGGCTTGTCTCCCTTTTGTTGTCGGTGCTTGCGATCGCGGCGGCAAACGAGGTGTTCGCGTTCACGGCGAGCGCGGGCGAGGAAACGGTCGTGATCGAAGAAGACGCGGATGTGCGTGAAGTCGCGCGCACGCTGAAAGCGCACGGGCTGATCCGCTCCGGCGTGCTGTTCCGCGTTTACGGTGCGGTCCGCTCGTGGGGAAGCGATTATCTTGCGGGCGAATTCACGCTCGATCACGCGATGAGCTACGACGAGCTGCGCGCGGCACTCGCGCCGAAAAAGGGCGTGCGCCGTCAGATCCGCGTGACGATCCCCGAGGGAAAAACGACGGATGAGATCATCGCGCAGTTCGTCGCGCTCGGCATCGGCACGCCCGAGGGCTTTGCCGACGCGATCGAGAACGGTGGCAATTTCGGCTATGATTTTCTGTCGGAGCTTCCGCAGACCGAGGGGCGCACCCATCGGCTCGACGGCTATCTTTTCCCCGACACGTATTTCGTTTACGAGGATTCGAGCGAGACGGAGATTTTGCAGAAACTCCTCGATAATTTCGCCCGTAAGCTGGACGAGCCGCTCCGCCTTGCGATCGCGCAAAGCGGCAGGAGCATCGACGAAACCGTGCGGCTCGCGTCGCTTGTCGAATGGGAGGCATATCGAAAAGCGGATATGCCGCTGATCGCGTCCGTCTTTGTCAATCGCCTTACGAGCGCGGACTATCCGCGCCTCGAAAGTGACGCGACGGTGCGCTACGCGAAAAAACTGCTCGGCGACGAGAGCGCGCCGACCGCGGAGGACGTCAAATCGCTCGACAGCCCCTATAACACCTACCGCGTGCGCGGCCTGCCGCCCGGAGCGATCTGCTCCCCGGGGCTCGACGCGATCCGCGCGGCGATTGATCCCGCACAGACGGACTATTATTATTTCGTCTCCGCGCGAGACAAAACCATGATCTATTCCCGCACCTATGCGGAGCATCGGCGCGCGGTGGAGGAAAATCAATCTTGACGGAGAGATGACATATGGCAGAACTGCTTTCCCCGGCGGGGAACTTTGAAAAACTGAAAGCGGCGCTTCTTTACGGCGCGGACGCGGTCTATCTGGCGGGCGAACGCTTCGGGATGCGTGCCGCGGCGGACAACTTCACGGAGGAAGAGCTCGCCGAGGCGATCGCTTACGCGCACGAGTGCGGCAAGCGCGTTTACGTGACGCTGAATACGCTTCCGCGCGACGCGGAATATCCGGCGCTCGCTTCGTTCATGGACAAGCTCGCGGCGATGCCGACGGGCGGGCCCGACGGCGTGATCGTCGCCGACATCGGCGTTTTTATGCTTGCGAAGGAGCATATGCCGAAGACAGAATTGCATATCTCGACGCAGGCGGGCGTCGTCAGCGCCGCCGACGCGTGCGCATGGTATGCGCTCGGCGCCAAGCGCGTCGTGTTGGCGAGAGAACTTTCGCTTGACGAGGTGCGCACCATTCGCGCGGGCACGCCGAAGGACCTCGAAATCGAGGCGTTCGTGCACGGCTCGATGTGCATTTCGTTCTCGGGCAGATGCTTGCTTTCCAACGCGCTTGTCGGACGCGACGCCAACCACGGCGCCTGCGCCCAGCCGTGCCGCTGGAACTGGACGATCCGCGAGGAAAAGCGTCCGGATTCGCCGCTTCCGGTCGAGGAAGACCGCGACGGCACATTTATCATGAGCTCGAAAGATATGTGCATGGTCGAACATATCCCCGAACTGATCGAGGCGGGTATCTCCTCGTTCAAGATCGAGGGACGCATGAAGAGCGCCTACTATACCGCGGTCGTCACCAACGCATATCGCGCGGCGATCGACGGCTATCTGCGCGACGGGATCGACGCCAAGCTCGACGAGCGCTGGCTCCGCGAGCTGGATTCCGTCAGCCACCGCGAATACTGGACGGGCTATTATTTCGACAGCCCGTCGGAAAACGCGCTCGTCTGCACAAGGCCGGGCTATCTGCGGGAAAAAGCGTATCTCGCGGTCTGCACCGGCTACGATGAGAAAACCGGCGTCGCGTCGTTCATCCAGCGCAATAAAGTCAAGGTCGGCGATGACGTGGAGATGATCTCGCCCGGCGCGTTCGGGCGTCCGTTCACGGTTTCGGCGCTGACGAACGCGGACGGGGAAGCGGTCGATTCCGCGCCGCATCCGTTTATGTTTTTCACGATGCCCGTGCCGTTCGCCGTGCGCGAGGGAGACATCCTGCGCGGCGGTGACCGTGCGTGAGCGTGCCGATTCCGGCGAAATTTTGTCGCTTCGGCGGGAATTTTTGCAAAAGGATATTGCAAAACGCACCCGCGCGTGATATACTAACCCCGTAAAAGGAAAAAAATCGACCTTATTTTCAGAAAGGAACTTCGCTATGAACTACAATAAGAAAACCATTGAGGACATTGACGTCGCGGGCAAGCGCGTGCTGGTCAGATGCGACTTCAACGTTCCCGTCAAAGACGGCGTGATCACGAGCGACAAACGCATCGTGGAAGCGCTCCCGACGATCCAATATCTGCTCGGCAAAAACTGCAAGGTCGTGCTTTGCTCGCACTTCGGCAAGCCGCACAATGTGCTGACCGAGGGCTTCGGTCTGACGAAGAAAGAAAAACAGAAGATCGAGGCGCTTCCGGCGGAAGAGCAGGCGGCGGCAAAAGCCAAAATGCTCGAAAAAGCCAAGGGCGACAAGACCGCGTTTTCTCTGAAAGTCGTGGCAGACCGTCTGAATGAGTTGCTCGGCGGCAAGGTCGCCTTTGCGACCGACATCATCGGCGAAGACGCCAAGGCAAAAGCGGCGGCGCTCAAAGGCGGCGAAGCGCTTCTCATCGAAAACGTCCGCTTCGACGCGAGAGAAGAAAAGAACGATCCCGAATTCTCCAAAGAGCTCGCTTCGTTCGGCGAAATCTACGTCAACGACGCGTTCGGCTCCGCGCATCGCGCACACGCATCGACTGCCGGTGTCGCGGCATATCTGCCCGCTGTCTGCGGCTATCTGATCCAGAAAGAGATCACCGTCATGGGCGCGGCGCTCGAAGATCCGAAGCGCCCGTTCGTCGCCATCCTCGGCGGCGCGAAGGTCTCCGATAAGATCGGCGTCATCACGAACCTCATCAACAAGGTCGATACGCTCATCATCGGCGGCGGCATGGCATATACGTTCTTTGCTTCGCTCGGCAATACCGTCGGCACCTCGCTCTGCGAGACCGACCGCATCGAAGACGCGAAGAATATGATGAAGCTCGCTCGCGAAAAAGGCGTGAGCTTCCTCATTCCCGTGGACAACATCATCGGCAGAGAATATAAGGAAGACACGATCTATATGAGAATGTATTCCGATTCCATTCCGGACGGCTGGATGGGACTCGACATCGGTCCGACGACGAGAGAGCTCTTTGCGAAGACGATCGCGGATGCGGGCACCGTCGTTTGGAACGGCCCGATGGGCGTTTCCGAATGGACGAACTTCGCGGCAGGCACCGAAGCGGTCGCGAAAGCGGTCGCGGATTCCGACGCGATCTCGATCATCGGCGGCGGCGACTCGGCGGCGGCGGTCGAAAAACTCGGCTACGCGGACAAAATGACGCACATCTCCACCGGCGGCGGCGCTTCTCTGGAACTGCTGGAAGGCAAAGAGCTTCCCGGCATCGCCTGCCTGCTGGACAAATAATGAGGTGACAGCATGAGAAAATCGAAAAGAGCCGCGGTCATCGCAGGCAACTGGAAAATGAATATGACGCCGTCCAAAACGGCGGCGTTCATGAAAGAACTCGCGCCGAAGGTCGCGGGGCTTGACGGATGCAAGATCGTTCTTTGCGTGCCGTTTGTGGACATCGCGGCGGCGATCGACGCCACC
>CALEJO010000075.1 GCA_937898155.1 uncultured Clostridia bacterium
GGTATTTGACTCAAACCATGCAGCATCTTTTATGCCACGGGCTATTGCAGTCTGCTTAACCCAGTTCATGGCTATCTGAGCACTTTCCTTCATTACATCGCCTAAGTTACCCGTGAGGGTTAGGGTAGGCTGCTTAGCCGGACTTAAACTGGTCTCTATGAAGAGAATCTCTCCTCCTACCTGTGTCCATGCCAAACCGGTAACTACGCCAACGTACTTATTATTCTCATACTGATCGCGTGAGAAGCGTTTTTGACCTAAGTACTGCACCAGGTCATCACGAGTCACAGATGCATTATAAGTTTCGTCTAATGCTATCTTAGTCACCACTTTACGGCAAACGGTCGCGATTTGACGCTCTAATGAACGCACACCGGACTCGCGTGTGTAATCATCAATAAGGTGTTCTATGATTTCTTTTTTCAGTTTTAACTGACTTGCACTTAAACCATGATCCTCCAGTTCCTTGGGAATAAGATGACGCTTGGCAATCTCTACTTTTTCCTCAATCAAATATCCCGTCATCTCAATCAACTCCATACGGTCCAGGAGAGGACGAGGAATGGAATCCAGCGTATTGGCCGTAGCGATGAAGAGCGACTTGGAAAGGTCGTAGTCCAAGTCGAGGTAATTGTCATGGAAGGCGTTGTTCTGTTCTGGGTCAAGCACTTCCAAAAGGGCCGATGTAGGGTCGCCATTGTGCGACATACCCTGCACCTTGTCAATCTCGTCAAGCACCATGAGGGGATTTGAGCTCTTTGCAATCTTCAGCCCGTTTATGATTCTGCCGGGCATTGCGCCGATATAGGTCTTGCGGTGTCCGCGAATTTCGGCTTCGTCATGGACGCCGCCGAGAGAAATGCGGACAAGATTGCGGTTTACCGCCCTTGCAATGCTCAGCGCAATGCTGGTTTTGCCCGTTCCGGGAGGGCCCACGAGGCAGAGAATCTGTCCGCGAAGCTCGGGATTCAGTTTGAGCGCCGCCAGATATTCGAGGATGCGCTCCTTCACCTTGGTCAGCCCGTCGTGGTCTGCGTCGAGGATGCGTTTCACCTCATCAATGTCGAGCCGCTCTTTTGTCGACTCACAGAACGGCACTTCCAGCACCGTTTCGATATAACTGCGGGAGACCGTGTTTTCCGCCGAGCCGAACGGCATTTTGGCGAGACGCTTGATCTCCTTGTTCAGCACTTTTTTGATCTCTTCGGGATAATTCCCTTTTTTCACGCGGTCGGCGTATTCTTTGATGTCGTCGTCCTCGTATTCCTCGTCCTCGCCGAGCTCCTCGCGAATCACGCGCATCTGCTCCCGCAGATAATAGTCGCGCTGGCTCTTTTTCATACGGTCATCGACCTCGCGCTTGATTGCGGCACTTTCTTCGAGAATGCTCTTTTCCGTTTCGAGCATCGAGATCAGCTTGCCCGCGCGGACGACCGGTGAGAATTCTTCGAGAATCTGCTGTTTGTCCTCCGGCTCCGGCAAAAGGTTTTCCGCCGCGAAATCGCACGCCTGCCCGAGATCGCGGATCCCCTCAAACAGGAAACGAAATTCTTTCGAGAGCTTCGGCGAAAATTTTGAGAAGCCGGCGATCACGGCTTTCAGCTCGCGCAACAGCGCGCGGGAACGCAGTTCCGTGCCCGACTCGATCACGATCTTTTCAAAGACGTCCGCCGTCGGCGCTTTCTCGTCGTGGAAGCCCGAGATCACGGCGCGATTCTGCGGCTCGACGATCACGCGAAAGAGCCCGCTCTGCGTTTTCACGACCTGCTTGACGCGCGCGATCACGCCGACCGAATAGACGCCGTTAAGGTCGGTCGCGTCCTCGAACGGGTTCTTCTGACACACGAGGAAGATCGGCAAATTCTCTTTCACCGCCGCCTCGAACGCCCGCTTTGCCGGACCTTTGTCCATATCTATCGTCATCGGGATCCCCGGGAACGCGACGATTCTGCGAAGCGCCGCACAAGGGATCGTGTGTTTTTTCATGCTTTCTGTGGTGGTTGCCATGGTATCTGTTTCCTCCGGAAAATACATCGGGATTGCGCATCGGGGCGCCGCGTGCCCGAACTGGTTTTTGACATATAGCCCCTTATTTTATTTATTATATCATAACTTTTTATCAATTTCCACTCTTTTTATAAATTTAGTGTGAATTTTCGCATAAAAACAAGACCGCCGAGCGGCGGTCTTGTGTCCTGTCAAATGTTGATTAGTCTTTTTGCGGAATTTCGGGAGCGCCGACGATGCGGTCGAGCAGGAAGTCGGTGAGCTTCGCGCGTAAGAACGTCATTCTCAGAATGGCTTCGCTGTATTCTTCCTCGACGTCTCTCGTCGTGATTTCGCTTCCGTAATAGGTGGAATATTCCTCCGCGAGCGCTTTCAGGTCTTTGTCATAATCCTCGCCGGTATAAGTGAGGTCGAGCGCTTTCTTCGCGGCGACGCAAACCATATACGAGAACGCGGATTTCTTCGCGTTTTCCGTGATATAAAGCTGATCGCTTCCGTCCGGATAGAGCGTTTCTCTCATTTCCGCTTTGGAATAGGACTGACCGATCGAAGCGTAATACGAAACGGCGGCAGAAACGTTCTTTTTCACAAGGCCGGAATAGACGCTTTCAAACTCTGCGAGGAGCTTTTCGGGATAGCTGATCAGCTCGGAGCGATCCTCGACGAATTGGAAGAGGCAATATTCGGCAAAGCACTGCACGCGGAGCACGTATTTCAGTTCCCACATATCGTTCAGTCCGGTGTAATCTTGGATCAGTGTGTCGTCGTTATAGACATCCTTGACCTTGATCGCGTAGGTGGCTTCCTTGCCGGCGTAATCCGCTTCCGCGTAATCGGCGGGAAGCGTCATCGTGATCTCGAATTCTTCGCCGTTCTGATGTCCGACGAGCTTTGCTTCAAGGTCTGCGCCGAACGTGCCGGAGCCGATCACGACCACGCAGTTCGTGCCGGAGCCGATCTTGGTTTCGCCGCAGGTCAGCGTATACTGGAACGTGACGGTGTCGCCGTCCTCAATCTCGTCCTTGCTGGTCGAGACCGCATTATAGAACGAAAGCAGACGGTCGGCGATATAGCCGTCCGTATAAACAGCGGGAAGCACCTTTTTCACCGTGATGGTAAAGCGGACGGTCTTGCCCGCCACCTCGGTCGTTTCGCACGTTTCCGGAACCGTCATCGTGAACGAAAACGCCTTGTCCGGCGTCACGAGACGCTGGTCGGTCGATGTTTCGGAGGCATCCTCGACGTTATAGGAAAACGCCTGATCGAAGAGGTGATTTTCTTCCTTGCGGAACATCTCATACCCTTTCACGAGGTCGGCGTCGGTGTCGTGCGTCCACGGCGCAAAGGTCGTGGCGATGCCGTCTTCCCCAACGATTTCCGTTTTCAGCAGAAAATCCACGGTATAGCCCGTCGTCGGATAGAAGTTCTCCGCGTCTGCCGAGAGCTCTTCACGATACGCTTCGTAGCGCTCGCAAATTTCATCGTAAGAAAAACTCGTCATATCGCCGAGCTTGATATACGCGCCGAGGTCTTCGTTCTCGATGTCGAATTTCCCGCAGGACGTCATGAGACACGCGACCATCGTCAGCGCCAAAAGCAAACATAAAACTTTTTTCATAGGTTCCCCCAACTTTTTTCAATTTTCTTCAATATAGTATCACATTTTTTTGCAAAAATCAACCTTTTTTCTCCGAAAAAATGACTGAGTCGTCATTCTTTACGGATTATTCACGGATTTCATCGTCCGATAAAGAAAATCCATCGACCGATTCAGCGTGTCGAGATGGATCACGCCGTCTGCCGAGAGCGCCGGCGATTCGAGCGCGACGGTGCCCCCGTGATAGCGCGCAAGCGCCGACAGCAGCGCGGGAATGTCCGCGATGCCCTCCCCCGGTTGCACAATCGGGCGCGTGACGCCCCACATATTCGGCGCCGTCTGCCCGATGTGGTCGCTGATATGCAGATGCGAAACGCGCGTCTGCCAAAGATCGCTTTCGTAAAAGCGATCACATTCGCCCAGAAAAGAGCCGTGGCGCAAATCGAAAATGAACGACGCGCCCGGATAGCGCGCGGCGATCTCCGTCGCGCCGTCAAACGGCGACGGCGCACGGCACGGCACGTTTTCCACGAGAAGCGCGACGCCGCGCGTGTCGAAAATCTCGTAAAGCGGCGTCAGTCCGTCGATCGCGCGGCGGACGTGCGCTTCGTCAAATCGCCCGTCCCACAAATGAAAAATCGCCTTTTTCGCGCCGATCGCGCGCGCCATCTCCGCGCTCTCCGTCATCGCGCATAGTCCCGCGCGATACTCGTCTTCGTCGCCGAGAAAAAGCGCCGCGCCGACATCCTTTTCGATATGAAGCGTCGGCGTGCGAACGCCCGCCGCTTCCAGCTCGTGCGCGATGCGCAGAAGCGAGCCGTCCCACGCTTTCAGCATCATCAGTTCAAACCCGTCCGCGCGGATCTCCCGATGCGTCTCGATGATCTTCCGGTAGTCGTATCCGTTCGCCCGCCCGATAAACGTGCCCGTCGAACACAGAATCTCGTTTTCCATCTCAATAATAGCGAATCACCGCGATCACCTTTCCCAAAATGTAAACCTCGCTCGCGATGATCGGCTTCATTTTGCGGTTTTCGGGTTGCAGACGAAACACGCCGTTTTCCCGATAGAATGTCTTGACGGTCGCCTCGTCGTCGATCAACACGACCGCGATCTCTCCGTTTTCGACGTAGCTTGTGCGGCTGACGATCACGCAATCCCCGTCGAGAATGCCCGCCTCGATCATGCTTTCGCCCTTGATCCGAAGCGCGAACAGCTCCCCGCGCACAATGCCGCGCGGCGGCGCGAACTCGATATACCCGTCGAGGTTTTCCGTGGCAAGGATCGGAAGTCCCGCCGCGACCTGCCCGACGATCGGCACTTTGACCGACGAGGATGCCGCGGAAGCGTCCAGCCGGAGCGTGCGGCTTTTCCCGTGATCCTTGGACAAAAAGCCCTTCTCTTCCAGTCGGTTCAGATACGCGTGAACGGTCGCCGTGCTTTTGATCCCGAGGGCGTTCTGGATGTCGCGCACCGAGGGAGAATAGCCGCTTTTCTGGGTGGATTCCCGAATATACTGCAACATCTCCGCTTCGCGTTCGGTGAGTTGTTCCATGGTTTCTCCGCCTTTCCGTTCCAAAACGGAACACTTGTTTTTCGCATTTTTTCTTATTGTATCACAAAAAAACGATGTTGTCAAACTTTTGTTCGCTTTTTTTCAGAAAATTTCACGGACGTTTTTCCGCCCGCGGCATATGATGAATCGAGAAAACGAAAAAGGAGGATGTGCCGTGTTCGCCGACGATGTTATCCCGACCTCCTACGCCCGTCTTGTCGCGTGTCTCGACCGACTCGCCACGCGTTTTCCCGCGCTTTCGATTGGGAGCATCGGGCAAAGCGTGCTCGGGCGCGCCCTGCTTTTTGCACGCATTGGTACGGGCGAAAAAACGGTGCTGATCGTCGGCTCGCATCACGGAAACGAATCCGCGACCGCCTCGCTTCTGCTCCGTTTTTTGGACCGGATCCTGATCGCAGCGGAAAGCGGCGTGCATCTTTGCGGCGGATTCGATCCCGCGCATCTGCTCCGGCATCGGACCGTTTATCTTTTGCCGATGCCGAATCCCGACGGCACGGACCTCGCGCTCGGCGGTGCCGAAACGGCAGCGCCGCTCGGCGCGCGCGTGCTTGCCATGAACGGCGGCAACCGCAATTTTGCCGCGTGGTGCGCCAACGCGCGCGGCGTCGATCTTTGCCGCAATTATTCGCCGGACTTCGAGCAAAAGAAAAAAGCCGCGCTGGCACAAAGCGTCTGCGGCGGCTGTTCTGTTTTATACGGAGGCGAATTTCCGGAAAGTGAGCCGGAAACGGCGGCGCTTTACCGGTTTGCCCGATTTCTCTTTCCGCGCGTTTCCCTTTCGCTCCGCACGGCGGGTGAACGCATCGACCGAAGCTGTCACGGGCAATGCGCCGAGGGCGCGGAGCTGCTCGCGAGCTGTTTTGCGTCCGTGTCGGGCTATCGCGTGGCGACGGACGCCGACGGCGAGTCCGACGACGGATTCCGCGACGAGTTGATCCGCGAGCTCGGGCTTCCCGCGTTCACGATCCTGTGCGGAAGCGGGCAAAACGAGGGCTCTTTCGGCGATTTATCGGAATCGGACGAAAAAATCTTCCCGATTTTGCTGACGGCGATCGCTTTTTGAAAAAAACAGTTGCAAAACGGGCAGACTTTCGCTATAATAAAATCAAGGTTGCAGATAACTGCGGAGCATACTGCCGAGCAGCTCGTCCCGATCGATCTTGCGGATCAGACCTCTCGCGTTTTTGTAGTTCGTGATATAGGTCGGATCCTCGGAAAGAATATAGCCGACGATCTGGTTGATCGGATTATATCCCTTTTCCTGCAACGCAGCATAGACCTCCTGCAAGATCAAACGGTTTTGTCTCTCCTTGTCCGTTTCGATGGAAAAGGTGATGGTTTGGTCATTGTTATAAAACGGCATGGCACTGTTTCCTTTCCAAAACAAAAATCCACTTTTATTGTAAACCATTTTCTATCTATTTTCAACCTATTTTTGAGAAAAAACATATAAATTCGCGGATTCCCGCAAAAAAACGGAGGTCTTTATGGAAATCAAAAAGAAAAAACTCACGCAGGAAGACGTTTTTGCCCGCGAGATCGCGCTCCGCGACGGAGCGATCGCCGTCCGCGACGATTATGCCGACCGCTTCGGCGAGCTCGGATATGAGCTGAGCGTCGAAATCGGGCAGAAAGAGAACGAGCTCGAAATCGTCTATTCCGAATTCAGCGACGATCCCGCGAAATGCTATGACGCGGGCTACGTCAGCCGTGCTCTGTTTGTCGTGCGCAGAAAAAAGACGGACAGCGAGATCGAAACCGACGAACAGCTCGCCGCGGAAAACAAAGCCGCCGTCGAAGCCGCCGAAACGGAGGAAGACGCGGAACAGCTCGAAAACGACGAAACGCTCCGCGTTTCCGAGGACGCGCTCAAACGCGCCGTCGCGTTCACGGAGATCATGCTCGTGCGCGCCTATCGCTCCTTCTGGACCGACTGGTTCAGCATCGGAGACGGATTCGACGACATTCGCGCCGACCTTGACGAGTTTCTCGGCGCGGTCGAAGAGATCAAACCCGAATAAGCCATCAAAAAATCGCCGCGTCGCGGCGATTTTTCTTTTTATATCTTGTATCTTCCGCTCTTTTATGATATACTGCTTTTTGTATATATCTTTTTATCTTTTTATCCGAGGAGCATCGGTATTACTCATGATCAAAAACGAACTGAAACAGACCGACCTGAAAACGTCGGATTTCCGATATGATTTGCCGCAGGAGCTGATCGCCCAGCACCCGACGGAACAGCGCGACGAAGCACGGCTGATGGTCGTCGATCGCGCCACGCGCACCGTCACGCACCGCATCTTCCGCGATATCACGGACTATCTGCGTCCGGGCGACGTGCTCGTCATCAACGACTCCAAAGTCATCCCCGCGCGCATCTACGGAAAGAAGATCCGTGAGGACGGAAGTATCGGCGCGGACTGCGAATTTCTGCTTTTACGCCAGCGCTCGCTCGACTGCTGGGAAACAATCGTGCGTCCCGGAAAGCGGCTCAAAGAGGGCGCCCGCGTCCGCTTCGGCGACGGCCTGCTCGACGCCGTGATCCGCGAGGTCACGGAGGACGGCAACCGCATCGTCGAATTCGATTACGACCGCACGGGTGGCAAAAATCTCTATTCGATCCTCGACGAGATCGGCAAAATGCCCCTCCCCCCTTACATCACGGAGGAGCTGAAAAACAACGACGACTATCAGACCGTCTATGCCCGCGAGGAGGGCTCGGCGGCGGCGCCGACGGCGGGACTGCATTTCACGGAGGAACTGCTCGACCGCATCCGCGCCATGGGCATCGAGGTCGTCCCCGTCATGCTCCACGTCGGACTCGGCACGTTCCGTCCCGTCAAGGCGGAGGAGATCCGCGACCACGTGATGCACAGCGAATTCTTCACCGTCACCGAGGAGAGCGCCGAAAAGATCAATCGCGCCCGCGCGAACGGCGGCAGGATCGTCGCCGTCGGCACGACCTCGTGCCGCACGCTCGAAAGCGCGTCCGACGAAAACGGAATCGTGCACGCG
This sequence comes from uncultured Clostridia bacterium, assembly GCA_937898155.1. Classification (GTDB taxonomy): domain Bacteria; phylum Bacillota; class Clostridia; order Oscillospirales; family CAG-272; genus QALR01. Next base: position 8,199 of record CALEJO010000075.1, read on the forward strand.
ATGTGCGACGACACCGGTATTTTCATCTATCCCGGCTACACCTTCAAAGCGGTGGACGCCCTCATCACGAACTTTCACCTGCCCGAAAGCACGCTGATCATGCTCGTCTCCGCGCTCGCGGACCGCGAGCTGATCCTCGACGCTTACCGCATCGCCGTCGAAGAAAAATATCGCTTTTTCTCGTTCGGCGACGCGATGATGATATGTTGAAATTTACATATTGTATACGCATGATATGTTGACAAATGCTAATAATACGAGTATAATATAGTAAAAGGAGTTGATTGATATGGCAAAAGTATCTACAAATGTTACCATTGATGAGGTGACAAAGAAAAAAGCACAGGTTTTGCTTGCTGATTTCGGAATGGATTTGTCTACCGCTGTTAATATTTTTTTGAAACAAATGGTTTATGAAGGTTCTTTCCCGTTTTCAATAACGAGAGAAGTACCCAAT
>CALEJO010000076.1 GCA_937898155.1 uncultured Clostridia bacterium
GGGCGGCAGATAATAGCCACGCGCACATACTCCCGCATCCCTGCATTGATCTGTACCTAATGTTCTGCGTCACCGCAGACTGCTATTACAAACAAGGAGGTATCCTCATGCCTATTCCCTTTACAGACTATGTGCTGACGGCCCATCATCTGAAGGCGCTGCTCGAGCCGATGCCCTTCGTGCTGCTGTCCCTGGCCATCGGCTATGTCCTCAACCGCTATCTGCGCTACCGCCTGCTGCTGGCACAGCGCCGGCATGACAGCGACATGATGGCTGTTTTCACTTCCGCCACCAAGGACCTGCCCCTGATAATTTCCTTTTGCATGGGCCTGTCACTAATCATCCACGCCCTGTCCTTGCATCCCCGCATTGAGGCCGCCTTTTCCAATATCATTTATTCCGTCATCGTGCTGACCGGTCAGGACACAATATCGCCGACAACACTGGAAATTTTAACGAAATTCGTGCAATGCGGCGGAACGGTGATCGCCACGTCGATCTTACCGAAGCACGCTTCGGTCAAGGGCGAAGATGCCCGCGTGATCACGCTGGTCGAGAATTTGTTCGGCGTTTCCGAAATGCCGCGTCAGGTGACGAAAAAGAGGCACGGAACGGGCTATGCATGGGCGATCCCATTCGGTGAATTGTCGGAGCTTCGCGCGATTTTGGCAGAGCATTCGTTTGATCTCGAACTTGACACGCCGACGGCAGGCATCGGTTATCTTCACAAATCGTTCCCGCACGGCGAAGCGTATTATCTGGTCAATCGGAACGCGAAAGAAGCACACGTGCGGCTGACCTTGCGCGAAACGCGCGGAGGCGATCTGACGGTGAGGAATCCTTTTACGGGAGAAACATCGAAGCTCGAATCGACCGAGGAAAAGGGCGGGCAAACGGTCACGCTGTCCATTCCCGGCAACCGTTCTTGTTTCCTGATTTCGGGCGACGTATCCGAAGAATAAGAAAAAACGAAAACCCCGATGCGAAAAAGCATCGGGGTTTTGCATATCGAAAATTGTTTGGCGGACGCTCGCTTAATTCAGCGCTTTGCCCGTCGCTTCGTCCTCATATTGACGGGTATAGAGGTTATAATAATGGCCTTTCGCTTTCAAAAGCTCGTCGTGTCTGCCGCGCTCGATGATCTTGCCGTCCTTGACGACGAGGATCAGGTCGGCGTTTTTGACCGTCGAGAGGCGGTGCGCGATCACGAGGGACGTGCGCCCCTTGATGATCGTGTCGATGGCAGACTGGATCTTTTGCTCCGTGATCGTATCGACCGAAGCGGTCGCTTCGTCGAGCACGAGAATTTTCGGATCGGCGAGGATCGCTCGCGCAAAGCAAATGAGCTGCTTTTCACCCGTCGAAAGCAGGTTGCCGCCTTCGCCGACATTGGTGTCGAGCCCATTTTCGAGATGCGCGATCACGTCGTCTGCGGAGACGAGGGAAAGCGCCTTTTTGATCTCCTCCTCCGTCGCATTCGGATTGCCGTAAAGCAGATTTTCGCGGATAGAGCCGGAGAAAAGATGCGGCGACTGCAAAACGTAGCCGATCGAGGAATGGAGCCAGAGCTGCGAGCGTTCGCGCGCGTCGCGTCCGTCGATCAGCACGCGCCCCGTCGTCGGCTCGAAGAAGCGGCAGACAAGGTTGACGAGCGTGCTTTTGCCCGCGCCCGTTTCACCGACGATAGCGATGTTGGAACCATAGGGAATTTTCAGATCGAAATGTTCGAGCACGTATTCGTCGCCGTCCGGATAGCGGAAGCTGACGTCGTCAAATTCGATATCACCTTGAAGCGGCTCCCAGTTTTCGCGCTTCGGTGAAAAGCTGTCGCCATACTTTTCAAGCACCTCGGGCGTGTCCACGACGTCGGATTTCGTTTCGACGAGACGCGAAAAACGCTCGATATTGACTTGCGTCGTGATGAGATCGGAGATTGCGTCGATCAGCCAGCGAACGGGCTCCATCATGCCTTGCGCATACGACATAAACATCGAAAACGTGCCGACTTCCTCTTCGGCGAGATACCCGCCGCGCCAAAGCACGATGGCGAGTGCCAGCGACGAAGCGAGATTCATCGTCGCGGAGAAGAGCCCGCGCAGGTGCGCCGCGCGCACGGTCTTCTTTTTCATTTTCATCGTGTCGGCGTAGAAATCGCGCTCGATCGAATCCTCGATCACGAGCGTTTTGATCGTTTTCGCGCCGGTGATGCCTTCGTTGAAATCGCTCGTGATTTGCGAGTTGATCTCACGGATCTCGCGGTTGACACGGATGAGTTTTTTCTGAAAAATCGAGAACAGCACGGCGATCAGCGGGACGATCGTGATGACGAGGAGCGCCAACTTGGCGTTCGTGACGAACATGACGATGACCGCGCCGATCAGATACGACGTGTGCCAAACGAAATCCATCATCGTCCACGACATCAGCGAGCCGATGCGGGACGTATCGCTCATGACTCTCGCGTGGATATAGCCGACGCTGTTCTGGTTGAAATAAGAGAACGAAAGCGTTTGCAAATGATCGAACGCCGCGTTCCGCAGGTCGCGGTTGATGCGGACCTCGATCGACATGGCGAACGAGCAGGCGATATAGTTTGTGCCGCCGGCAAACAGCACGGCGAAAAGATAGAGGATCACGAAATAGGGAAGCGTATCCAGTGTGACACCGCCGACGAAATGGTTGAGTGCGTATCGCTGGAAGAGCGGAAGCACGATATCCACGAGACTCCCGCAGAGCCCACACGCCACCATGATCGCGACGGCGCGGGAATGCTTTTTCATGAAAGGAATGATCTTTCCGATCCCAAAGAATCGAAGGGATGCTTTTTGTTCCGTGCCTGTCATGCGATCACCTCCTCATCGGACAACGCTTCACTTTCGCTGATCAAAGACTGAATCTCATAGATCTTTTGGTAGATACCGCCTGACGTTTTGAGCTTTTCCGGCGTGCCCATTTCGGCAATGCTGCCGTGGTCGAGCACGATCACCTGATCCGCTTTGGAGAGCGTCGTGATACGGTGGGAGATCAAAATGATGGTCGCGCTGCCGAACCGCGCTTCGAGCGATTGGCGGATCTTGGCGTCGGTTTCGGTATCGACCGCGGAGAGCGAGTCGTCGAAAATCATGATCGGCGCGTTTTGCGTGAGCGTCCGCGCGATCGCGGCGCGCTGTTTTTGTCCGCCCGAAAGCGTGACACCGCGTTCGCCGACGAAGGTCTCATAGCCCTTGGCGAAATTTTCGATCGTTTCGTCGAGGCACGCGGCACGCGCGGCTTCGCGGATCTCGGAAAGCGTGATGCCTTCCTTGACGATGCCGATATTTTCTTTCAGCGTGCGGGAGAAGAGAAACGGCTCCTGCAAAACGATGCCGATATTTTTTCGCAGATGCTCCGCTTTGATGTCGCGGATATCGACGCCGCCGACGGAGATCGTGCCGTTTCCTTCGGGCAGATCGTAGAGTCGGTCGAGCAGAAGCATTAAGGTGGATTTGCCGCTTCCCGTGCCGCCGAGGATGCCGAGTGTCGTGCCGGCTTTCACGGTGAAGCTGACGTCATGGATCATTTCGGGGCAGTTTTCATAAGCGAAACAGACGTGGTCGAACGTGATATCGCCGCTCATATCGGGCATTTGCGCGTCCGGTTTATCATGCTCCACTTCGGATTCTATAATATAACGAATGCGGTCGATGGAAACGCCCGCCTTGCTGAGCTCGGCGATCATTCTGCCGAGTTGGCGGATCGGCCAGACCAGCATGGAGTTATACGAAATAAACGCGATGTATTCGCCCGAGGTCATGCGGAACGTCTCGTTTCCGCTGATGCAGAAGACGGCGCCGAACACGATCACGAGCATGACCTGCACGCCAGCGAGAATATCCGAGGTGCTCCAAAAGCGGCTCAGCGTCTTTGCCATTTTGACCCAAAGCCCGGTGTAATGCTCGTTGTGGTCGTGGAAGCGGTCGCGCTCGTAGCGTTCCCGTCCGAACGCACGCACGACGCGGACTCCCGTCAGATTTTCCTGCGCCATTGCGGAAAGCACGCCCTCGTTTTCGTCACATTCGAGAAAGCCCTCGCCGACGCGCTTATGAAAATGGAAGGAATACCAAACGATGACCGGCATCGGCAAAAGCGCGAGCAGGGTGAGCGGCACGTTCATCGTCACCATGAAGACAATCGAAAGCACGAGCAGGATCACGATGCGGAAAATCGAGGTGAGCTGTTCCGAAACAAAGTTTTTCGTCGTGTCGATATCCGAGGTGCAACGCTGAATGATGTCGCCTGTCTGATTTTTCATGTGCCATGAAAAGGGCAGGCGTTCAATGCGGGAAAAGAGACTGTCGCGCATCGTTTTGACGAGCGTTTCCGACGCTTTCGTGTTGCTGACGCGGAAAAAGTATTGCGAAAGGACCTTCACCACGGCGACGACCAGCACGGCGAGCGCCAGCATCCAAAGATGCGCGCCGAGATACTCGAATCCGCCGAAGCGGTCCACGATCTTCATAACCAGCTCGGAATAAACGGCTTCCTCGTCGCCGATGACGCGGTCCACCGAGATACGGATGATCTGCGGTGTCACCATGTCCGCGAGCGCGGAAAGCGCCGCCATCAGAATGCTGATCGCGAAAAGATGCTTGCTTCCTTTGAGAAAGCGGAGAATCAGCGCGGTCTTTCGCTTCTTTTCCATTCTTTTTTCTGTTTTTTTCTGTTTGTCTTTCATGTCAAAATACCACCTTATGCCGACTGTAACGGAATCGGCATCTGCGTGTTTGATCGGGGAATGAAACTGAGACGTTCTGCTTCACGCAGAACAATTTATTATAGCATTTTTTTATCTTTTTTGTCAACAAAATCTAAAAGATTTAACAAAACTGTAAAAATCATCCGCGGCATTCTCCGAATGAAATCGAAAAATGCCGCGGATGTGGGTATTGGGAAGATTATTTCTTATGAAATGCGGTTTTTCAGACGCAGGTTATCCGCGATCATGGCGATGAATTCGCTGTTGGTCGGCTTTCCGCGGCCCTGTTGGATCGTGTAGCCGAAATAGGAATTGAGCGTATCGACGTCCCCGCGGTCCCACGCGACCTCGATGGCGTGGCGGATCGCGCGC
>CALEJO010000077.1 GCA_937898155.1 uncultured Clostridia bacterium
GGTTTTGAAGGTGAGCACGGGCGTCCCGCAGGCAAGCGCCTCGATATTGACCGTGGGGAAGCTGTCCTCCCGCGTGGGGTTAACGAAAACGTCCGCCGCGGTGTACAGGCTCGCAAGCTCCGCTTTATTCTCCGTGTGGGAAACGGCGATGACGATATCGGGGAGGAGTCTTTCCGTTTTGCCGTCCGTTCCGACGACGCGGAACACTTTGATATCCGGTGTGTCGAGCCGCACGTCGATGACGACGCCGACCGACGGGATCAGCGTTTCTCCGTTCATTTCGTTTCCTCCTCTCCGAGCGCCTTGATGACGCGGACGATGTTCAGCCCCATCGGGCATTTTTCGACGCACCGACCGCATCCGACGCAACCGAATACGCCGTCGTTGTTTTCGGGGAAATAGACGAGCTTATGCAAAAAACGCTGGCGGAACCGCTCTTTTTGCGTGAGTCGCGGGTTTCCGCTCGCCATTTTCGTGAAATCGGAAAACATACAGCTGTCCCAGCAACGGAAGCGGCGCACGCCGTGTCCCGTGTCGAAATCGCGGATATCGTAGCATTGGCAGGTCGGACAGTTGAACGTGCAGGTGCCGCATCCGAGGCACGCCTCGGAGAGCGAAGTCCATTTTTCGGAGCGGAAATGCGTTTCCGTCGTTCCCGCGCCGAACCGGTCAAGCGGCAAGTCCTTGTTCGGAAGCCGCTCCAAAATCGCCTTCACGGCGCGATTTTGCGCCTCTACGGCGGCGCCGTCCGCTTCTTCCGTCAGCGGAGCGACGGACGCGAGCAGTTTCTCGCCTTTTTCGGTCTGCGCGTCGAGATAGAGCGCGTCCTCGGTCAGCCACGCGGCGACATCGCCCTCCGGCGCGGTCGGATCAATGCCGAACGCCGTGCAGAAGCACGTTTCCTCGGGGCGCGCACAGGCAAGCGTGACGATCGTGCCGTGCCGACGCCGATTCTGATAATAGGTATCGACGGGCTCGGCGAGAAACACGCGGTCGAGAATCGAGAAACTCCGCGCGTCGCAGGAACGCACGCCGAAGAGGACAAAGTCCTCGGTCTCGCGGCGCGGGTCCTCGATTTCAAGGTTTGCGCCGTTTTTGCGGAATTCGACGAGCGTTTCCGTCTTCGGGAAGAAGAAATCCTTTGCGCTTTTCGTGGTTTTGAGCTTCTCGGAAAGCGTGGTCCCCTCCTGCCAGCGGTCGAATTTCGCGGTGCCCGCCGCGGTATCGACAGGCAGATACAGCGATTGCGTCTCGGCGATCGCGGCGAACAGCGCCGGCATCGCCTCCTTCGGCAGTTTACGCACGGAAAGCGCCCCCTTTCGCGTCGGCGGACGGCTCGGGATCGTCTTTTTGATAATCCGTCAGCGGCGAGCGCTGTCCGACGGTCTCGCCCGCCTGATACTCTCCGTAAAATTCGTTGATGTCGGAGATGAATTTGCGATTCAGCAAATGCAGCGGGATATGCTCCGGGCACACGCGCGAGCATTCGCCGCAGTCGGTGCAACGTCCCGCGACGTGGAACGCGCGGATGATATGGAACATATTTTCTTCAAAGGAATCCGCCGCCACCTTTTGCGAAACACCGGAGTCCGAGCGGTCAAAGACGCACGTTTCGCACGTGCAGGCGGGGCAGGCGTTGCACCGGATGCAACGGGAAAGCTCGCCGCGCCAAAAAGCAAACCGCTCCTCCGGCGTCATCGCTTCGAGCTTTTTCACCTCGTCGAAGCGATCCGCGCCCGTAAGGTCGCCCGCCTCGCCGAGCAGTTCGTCATAGATCACGTGGCGTCCGCTCTTGCACGAGCGGCATCTGCGCGCGATCAGCTCGTCGCGGGTAAACGTCTTTTCGCCGTAAAGCGTTTTGACTCGCACGGTTTTTCCGTCCGATTCCGCGGACAAAATGCCCGCCGCGCCCGCGTCTTTGGCAAGTCCGATGTCGAGCATCCCGTCACACGGGACGCCGATGAGATAGAGCGCCTCCCGATCGAGCCGATACTCCGTGAGAAGCTGATTCACACTATACGTATCGCAGGGTTTGAGAAAAACGAGCGTTTTCTCCCCCGCTTTTTGATGCAAAAAGGTAAATTTTGTGAGATTCGGTCCGCAGAAATCGTCGAAAACGAATTCGCGCTCGATTTCTTCCGCCGAGGTGAAGACGGCGGGCGTCGTCTCATAAGGAAAATCCCCGCGCTTCCAGCCGATGACGCGCGACACCGTGCCGTCTTCGAGAAGCGCCTTTGCCCGCGCGATCAATCGTTCTTGCATCGCAGGTCCTCCAATCTCTTGTTTTCGCCGAGCGCCGTCACCGTCGCGACAAACTCGTTCATCACGCCGGCGAATTTCGCGCCCTCCGCCGCGGAAACCCATTCCACGCGCGTGCGCTCTTTCTCAATGCCGAGATAATCCAACATCGAAAACAGCAGCTTCATGCGACGGCGGGTATAGTAATTTCCCGTCGTATAATGGCAGTCGCCCGGATGGCAACCGCAAAGGATCACGCCGTCGGCACCGCGCTGAAACGCGCGAAGCACGAAGATGGGATTCACGCGACATGAGCACGGCACGCGAATGATCTTCACGTCGGCGGGATATGGCATCCGATTCGTTCCCGCGAGGTCTGCTCCCGCGTAGGAGCACCAGTTGCAGCAGAACGCCACGATTTTCGGTCGAAATTCATTCACTTGCATATCGCGTCCACCTCCGCCATGATCTGACTTGATGAAAAGCCGAATAAATCCATCGCGCCGGACGGGCACGCCACGGTGCAGGCACCGCAGCCTTGGCAAATCGCCGCGTTGACCGACGCCACGCGGCGCACTTTCGTCGTGCGGTCCGGCATCCGGAATTCTTTGTCGAGATAGGTGATCGCGCCGTAAGCGCACACCTTTTCACAGGAAGAACACCCACTGCACAGCATCTCGTCGGGATGCGCGACACAAGGATTGCACGTCAGCTTATCTTTGGCAAGAAGTCCGATCACCTTTGCCGCCGAGGCGCTCGCTTGCGCCACGGTTTCGGGAATGTCCTTCGGCCCCTGGCACGCGCCGGAGAGGAAGATGCCCGCCGTCGGACTTTCCACGGGACGGAGCTTCGGATGCGCTTCGGTAAAGAAATCGTTTGTATCCATCGAAGCCGTCAGCATCGTTGCAAGCGCGCGCGCCGACGGGTCCGGCTCGACCGCCGCCGCCAGCGCGGCGATGCGCACCTGCTCGTTGTTCAACAGATCGCTGCCCTGCACCATGAGCTTGTCGCCTTCCACGGCGACCTTGCCCACCATGCCCTTGATGTAGTGCACGCCGTATTCTTCGACGGCGCGACGATAAAATTCATCGAAATTTTTGCCCGGCGTCCGCACGTCGATATAAAACACCGTCACGTCCGTGTCGGGATATTTGTCGCGAATCAGCATCGCGTGCTTTGCCGTATACATACAACAGATTTTCGAGCAATAACTCTTGCCGCGCGCGTCTGCGCAACGCGAGCCAACGCATTGCACCATCACGATCTTTTTCGGATGCGTGCCGTCGGAGGGACGCAGGAGCGTGCCGCCCGTCGGTCCCGCCGCGTTCATCAGGCGTTCTAATTCAAGCGAAGTGATGACATCCTTGCTCTGCGAATATGCGAATTCGTCGTAAGCGTCGAGCTTGATCGGGCGATATCCCGTCGCCACGACGATCGCGCCGTATTCCTGTTCGATCATCCGGTCTTTTTGCTGATAATCGATCGCACCCGCCGAGCAAATCTTCGCACAGACGCCGCATTTGCCGTCTTTCAGCATTTTGCAGTAATCCGCGTCGATCGTCGCGATCTTCGGCACCGCCTGCGCGAACGGAATATAGACCGCGCCGCGCGTATTCAGCCCGAGATTGAACGCGTTCGGCACGTTTTTCGTCGGACATTTTTCGGTGCAGAGCCCGCACCCCGTGCATTTCGTTTCGTCCACGAAGCGCGCTTTTTTTCGGATCGTCACGCGGAAATTGCCGACAAAGCCCTTGACACTTTCGACCTCGCTATATGCGAAAATGCGAATTTTCTCATTCTGGGCGCACTCGACCATTTTCGGCGTCAGAATACACGCCGCGCAGTCGAGCGTCGGAAACGTCTTGTCAATCTGCGCCATTTTGCCGCCGATCGTCGGCTCTTTTTCGACAATGTCCACTTCAAAGCCCGCCTCGGCGATGTCGAGCGCGGTCTGGATCCCCGCAATGCCGCCGCCGATCACGAGCGCGCGCTTGACGACGGGACTTTCCCCTGCGTGAAGCGGCGTATTGAGCATCACCTTGGCGATCGCGGCGCGACCGAGCACGATCGCTTTTTCCGTGGCTTCCTCTTTATTTTTGTGAATCCACGAGCATTGCTCGCGGATGTTGGCGACTTCGAGCAGATAGGGGTTTAGTCCCTCCGCCGCGACCGCTTTGCGGAACGTCGCCTCGTGCATTCTCGGCGAGCAAGAGCAGATCACGACGCCCGTCAGTCCGTGCGTGCGGATGGCATTTCGGATCAGCGATTGTCCCGCCTCCGAACACATATACGGGTAATCTGCGGCAAAAACGACGCCCGGCTCGCGTCCGAGCGTTTCCGCCACGGCTTTCACGTCCACGCTGCCTGCGATGTTTGTTCCGCAATGGCAAACGAAAACACCGATCTTTTGCATTTCGCCGCCCCCTTACTTTTTGAATTTGCGGAACGCGCTGACGATCAGCTGACCGGGCATCGCGTCATCGTCGGCGATGCACGGCACGTCTTCCGCTTTCATGTGATTTTCATTCTGACGCCGCACCATTTGCAGACGGATCGCTTCCACGACCTTGGCGGGTGCCACACCGCGCGGACAACGCTCCACGCAGGCGAAGCAGGAAAGGCATTTGAACGCCGAAGCCGACGCCATCAGCTTGTCGATCTCACCTTTTTCCACCATATAGACAAATTCATGCGGGTGATATTCCATCTCGTCGTAGGCGGGACACGCGCCGGAGCATTTGCCGCAACGCATACATTTTTGAATCTCCGCGCCGGAGACGAACTTGATTTCATCTTGTATTACGCTACTCATCCTGCACCTCTCAGACACCGAGCGCTTCGGCAAGCAATTCGGTGAAATAGACCACCGGCACGGGCGAACCGGATTTGATCAGATTATAGCGGCAAAGCGGGCACGCCGTGATGATCGCGTCGGCACCGAAGCCGACGGCGCTTTCCATGACGGCGCGGCTGTTTTTCTCCGCCTGTGCGGGATTTTCCACGCGGATATAGCCGCCGCAACATTCGTTTCGCATCGGATAAAGGACCGGCTCCGCGCCGAGCGCGCGAATGAATTCCTCCATCAGCTTCGGGTTTTCCGGATCGTCGAACGCGACCTCTTGCGCGGGGCGAAGCAATAAGCAGCCGTAATACGCGGCGATCTTGCGTCCCGTCAGCGGGTGCTTCACCGCCTCTTTCAGCCGGTCAAAGCCCACAACGTCGCGGAGCATTTCGAGATAGTGCATCACGCGGACGTCCATCTGCGGCAGAATATCGACGCCGAGATACGCGCTGACGCGATCCGCCGTCGTCGGCTCGTGCATCATCGCATATTGCGTCTGCTTGATCACATTATGGCAGGCGGAGCAAAGCGTGACGAGCGTTCCCGTCTCCTTTTTCGCGGACATGAGCGCGCGCACGGAAGAAAGCTTCGTCGCAAGCTCGTCTTTTGAGGAGGTATAGACGCCCCCGCAACATTCCCATTCGGGAAGCTCCGCAAGCGTCACGCCGAGTGCCTCGGCGCTCGCCCGCGCCGCGCGGTCGAGCTCCTTTGCCTTCGTTTTTAGCGTGCACCCGGGATAATAACTGAATCTCATGAAAAGCGCCCCTTTCCAAACCCGTTCCAAAACATTTTTCATAAACGATTATATCACGGCTCCCCGAAAAATGCAAGGTCACGCCGCAAATATCCGCATTTTTCCGACAAAAAAGAACCCGCCGAAACCGACGGGTCCCCGTATCAATTCGAATATCCCTTCAAAACCTTGATCGTGTTCCAAACGCCGTCGATGTGACTGCGTTCGTATCCGTGGCTGGCGTAAACGCCGGAGCCGATCAGCCCGTGGCGGATATCGTTTCCCGCGCGAAGCGTCGTCTCCACGTCGGAGCCGTAATGCGGATACACATCCACGGCGTAGTCCGCTTCCTCGCGCTTCGCCGCTTCGATCAGCTTGCCGACAACGGCGTAGCTATACGGTCCGCCCGAATCCTTGGCGCAGATCGAGACCTGCTTTTCCGTGCAGGAGAGTCCCGCCCCGACGCATCCCATATCGACGCTGATCGCTTCCGTGACGCCGGCGGGCACCGAGGCGCTTCCGCCATGTCCGACTTCTTCATAAACCGTCACGTGCACATAAGTGCGGCGCTTCGGCACGACCTTTTCGTCGTGCAGATATTTCGCGTAGCCGAGCAAAATGCCGACGGAAAGCTTGTCGTCGAGAAAACGGCTCTTGATATAGCCGGATTTCGTGACGAGCGTGCGCGTCTCAAAGCAAACGACGTCGCCGACCTCGATGCCGAGCTTGCGCGCCTCATCTGCCGTTTTCACGTCCTCATCGAGCAATACTTCGAGCGTATCGAATGTCCGCTCCGTGTGATTATAGGCGCCGTTGACGTGAACGGACGCGTTGCAAAGTTGAAGTGTCCCCTCGATCACGCCGCCGTCGCGCGTCCGCACGCGGACGTTTTCCGTTTCGCCGTTGTTCGGATTCATGCCGCCGAGCGCCGTCACGCGCAAGCGCCCGCTCCCTTTGATTTCGGCGACCATCGCGCCGAGCGTGTCGGTGTGCGCTTCAAGGAGAAGCGCGTCCTCCGCGTCCTCGCCGCCGAGATCGACCAAAACGCCGCCCTTGACGGTAATTTTCGCGTCAAATCCGAGAGAGGCGAACGCGTCTCTCGCCCATGCCGCCGCAGCATCCGTATAGCCGCTCGGACTGTCGATCGCCAAAAGCTCTTTCGTTTTTTCCACCGCATATTCCGCGTATGCCCTACTGATCATGCTGTCGTTCCTCTCTTTATTTCATGCGTCTTTTGAAGCTCGCCATTGCCTTGGCGATTTCGATTTTCTGCGGACAGACCGCCTCACAGCTGTGGCATGCAAGGCAAGCCGACGGCCATTTCTCCTGCGGGAGCGCCTTGATCGCCTCCGGCGCGGTAAACGCGCCGTCCACGAGACAATGCTCGTTATACACCGCGAGAAGCGACGGAATATCCAGTCCCTGCGGGCAATGCTCGACGCAGTAGCGGCACGCCGTGCAAGGCAAAATGCGTGCGTGGATCAGACGATCCGCGACCGTCGAGATCGCTTCCGTCTCCGCTTCGTTCAGCGGCTTGCTTTCCTCGAACGTGCGGATGTTTTCTTTCAGTTGCTCGAAATTCGACATTCCCGACAGCGTCACGCACACCTCGGGAATCGACTGGATAAAGCGGAATGCCCACGCGGGCGCGCTTTCATCGGGGCGAAGCGCTTTCAGCGTCGCCTCGTTTTCCGGCGAGAGCTTTGCCAGCCGACCGCCGCGCACCGGCTCCATCACCCAAACGGGGATGCCGTATTCGCGGAGCAGATCGACTTTTTCCTTCGCCTTTTGGAACGTCCAGTCCATGTAATTGATTTGCAGTTGGCAGAATTCCATCTCCTTGCCGTAAGCGTCGAGAAACCGTTTCAGCACGGGCATCTCGCCGTGCGCGGAAAAGCCGAGATGGCGGATCCTGCCTGCCTTTTTCTGCTTCATCAGATATTCGAAAATGCCGTATTTCGGATCGAGATAGCCGTCGATATTCCCCTCGCTGACATTGTGGAAGAGATAGAAATCAAAATACTCGACGCCACATTTTTCGAGTTGTTTTTCAAAGATCTCCTCGACCTTTTCCATATTGTCGAGACTGAATCCCGGGAACTTTGTGGCGAGATAGAACGACTCGCGCGGATAAGCGCCGAGCACCTTGCCCATCACGATTTCGGACTGCCCGCCGTGATAGACCCATGCCGTGTCAAAATAATTGATGCCATGCTCGATTGCGTAAGCGACCATTTTCGCGGTCGCCTCCTCGTCGATACGGGTATCGTCTCCCTCCACCGTCGGCAGACGCATACAGCCCATACCGAGCGCGGAAAGCCGCAAGTCCTGAAAAGATTTGGTTATCATAAGCCCCTCCTTAACGATGATCGTTTTCTTTTACGTGATTTCGGATCGCCTCAAAAGTCTCATCGCTAATGTCATGTTCCATTTTACAAGCGTCTTCGGCGGCAATTTTTTCATCCACGCCGAGCGCCATCAAAATTTTGGTCAAAGCGGTATGCCGCTCATAGATTTTCTCCGCGACAGACTTGCCGCTTTCCGTCAAGGACAGAAAGCCGTCCGCATCCACGGTCAGAAACCCGCCGTTTTTGAGCAAGCTCACCGCGCGGCTCACCGACGGTTTGGAAAAGCCCATATATTCCCCGACGTCGATGGACCGCACGTGCTCGCGCTCGCGCCGCAGAATGAGAATTGTCTCAAGATACATCTCGCCGGATTCCTGCAAGCCCATGACAGCCTCCTTAATAGTACCTCATTGGTATCTTTTATCTGAGAATATCACATTTATCACGACTTTTCAAGCACATTGACTCTTTTAATCACGGCGGCAGCATTGTCTTTTTGGAGAGCGGAGTTAGTTGGTTTTCAGTTTTCAGAACTTAAGCTGAAAACTCTGATATGTAAGTTCTTTCTTGTGAAATGCTCACGCAGGTGGTATAATAACGGGGCTTTGATGAAAGGATGATCCGAATGAAGATAAAAAGAGATTACCCGCTGTTTACCGTGACAAAAAAGGGCGCACGTTCTGTGGAGAACGGTCACCCGTGGATATTTGATGCAGAGGTCATATCCGGCGAGGACTGCGAAAACGGCGCTTTGGTGGACGCCGTGAGCGAAAACGGCAAGTACCTCGGCACCGGATTTCTGAGTCTTGACAGTAAGATACGTATCCGCCTTGTCTCGCGCAACGCAAACGATAAATTCGACGAGGCGTTCTGGCGCAGGCGAATATCATACGCATGGGAATACCGCAAGACCGTTATGGGCGGCGACATCTCCTGCTGCCGCGTCATCTTCGGGGAGGCGGACGGCTTCCCCGGCCTTACGGTAGATCGCTTCTCCGACATCCTCGTCACGCAGACACTGTCCGTCGGCATGG
>CALEJO010000078.1 GCA_937898155.1 uncultured Clostridia bacterium
TTCTCGTAAAGAAAAGCGGTGAGCTTCCGGCGCTACGCGCGAAAGGTTTGTGCGCGATTGGCGCGGAGCGCCCACTCGGTTAAAAGTCTGTGCAAACTTTTAACCGTGCGCACAACGCGTTTCTTTTGCCGAGCTTTCCTTTTCGTAAAGAAAAGCGGCGAAAAAGTCCCGCCACATGGCAGGACTTTTTTATCAAATCTTTCCGAGGAGCCGCAGCAGCGTCGGCGTTTCGTTCTCGAAGTCCACGCCGTAGCGAATGTCCGTCTTCGCCGCGTAAGTGCGCCGGATACATCCGACGGTATATTCAACAGCGATGCGGGCGCTGTCGGCGAGCGAAAATCCGTTCAGGACGCCGCAGAGAAGCGCGCTCCCGAAGACGTCGCCCGTCCCGTGATAATAGCCGGGAATCTGTTCGGCAAAGGTATAGGAAATCTCGTCTTTCTCGCGG
The DNA here is from genome assembly GCA_937898155.1 of uncultured Clostridia bacterium. Classification (GTDB taxonomy): domain Bacteria; phylum Bacillota; class Clostridia; order Oscillospirales; family CAG-272; genus QALR01. The sequence continues at coordinate 449 of CALEJO010000078.1, forward strand.
TCAAACGCCGCCGCGCCGAGCTTGCCTTTTTCAAAGGAAACGCCGCTGAGCACGACCTTTTTCGGACCGAGCGCGGAAAGGCGGCGGAGCAGCCCCTCGATATAGGCACGATCGTAGTCTTCGCGATACGGCTCGCCGAGCATCAGCGTTGCCTCGGTGAGGTTTGGCACGATGATATCCGCCACCTTGCAAAGCGTGCACATCCCGCGGACAAAATCCATCGTAAAGAGCGGATACAGTTTGCCGCCGTCCGCCATGACGGGATCGACGAGCACGACGGTGTTTTCCTTGCGGAAATCGCGGATGAGACCTTTGACGAGTTCCAACTGTGCCTCGGAACCGAGGTAGCCGGTATAGATCGAATCGACGGCGAGGTCGAGCGATTTCCAGTGCGCCGTGATCGGCGCCATTTCGTCGGTCAGATCACGGAACGTATAGCCCGTGAAGCCGCCCGTATGGGTGGAAAGCACTGCGGTCGGCAGGACCGAACACTCAATGCCGGCGGCAGAGAGAATCGGGAGTGCCACGGTGAGGGAGCATTTCCCCACGCAGGAAATATCGTGAATGGCAAGTGCGCGTTTTTGCATATCAAAATCCTTTCAGCCGGGATCGGCAAACATTCTATTACAGCGGATTATTATAGCACGGAAAGGTAGTTCTGTCAATCGCCCGCGCAAAGTATTGACATTTTTTTTCAGAATGATATAATATTTACAGGATTTTGGTTTTGCAAAAATCAGTGGTATCGCGCTATGCGGCGATACCGCGTCCGTGACATTTGTATTATATTGCAAAAACGCCCTTACAAGCAAGAATTTTTGCCTATATCTACACATAATGTACATAATGTCAACAAATCATTACACGGAGTGTATGCAAATGGATTGTCACAGAATTTACGCGCGGATCGATCTTGACGCGATCCGGCAGAATATATCGCTCGTGCGTTCGCGGATTCCCGCAAATACGCGGCTGATGCTCGTAGTCAAGGCGGACGCTTACGGACACGGCGCGGCGGTGCTCGCCAAGGAAACGGAGGCGGAGGCGGACTATTTCGCGGTCGCCGCCATCGACGAGGCGCTCGAACTGCGTGAAGCGGGGATCACAAAGCCGATCTTGGTTCTCGGCTGCACATCGCCACAGCTTTTCGGCGTTGCGCTCGAACACGATATCACGCTGACGATCTTCTCTGCGGAACGGGCAAAAATCCTTTCCAACACGGCAAAATCGCTGGGAAAGCCCGCGCGCGTGCATTTCGCGGTCGATACGGGCATGGGACGTATCGGGTGGAACGTCAGCGAAGAGAGCGCGGACGAGGCGGCGGCGGTCGCCCGGATGCCGCTTATCGAGATCGAGGGCATTTTCAGCCATTTCGTGCGCGCGGATGAGGCGGACAAAACCGCGTCTTTGGTGCAAAAAGAGCAGTTTGACCGATTTCTTTCCATGCTGGAAGCGCGCGGTGTTTCCGTGCCGCTCCGGCATCTCGATAACAGCGCCGCCATTTTGGAATTTTCGGAAAAATACGATATGGTGCGGGCGGGCATCATTCTTTACGGATTGTTCCCGTCGGACGAGGTGACGAAAACGCTTCCTCTTAAACCGGCGCTGGAATTGATCTCTTACATCTCCCACGTCAAGACCGTTCCGCAGGGCATGGGCATCAGCTACGGCGCGACGTTCGTGACGCCGCGTCCGATGCGTATCGCGACGGTGCCGGTCGGGTATGCCGACGGCTATCCGCGCTCGCTTTCGGGCAAGGGCGCGGTGCTGATCCATGGGCATCGGTGTCCGATTCTCGGACGCATCTGCATGGATCAGATGATGGTGGACGTCAGCGATGTGCCGGAAGCGGAAATCGAAGACCGCGTGACGCTGATCGGCGCGGACGGCAACGAGCGTATTTCCGTCGAGGAGATCGCCGCACTTGCCGGCACGATCCATTATGAGATCATCTGCGGACTCTCGCGCCGCGTGCCGCGCATCTACATCCGAAACGGCTCTCCCGAAAAGAGGGTATCCTATCTCGAAAAATGAAAAGTCAAAGCAAAGGCGGCTCCCACTTAGGGATTCCGGACATAAGAAACCGGCACAGCTTACGGAAAAGTAAACTGTGCCGGTTTTCAATGTCGTATAAGGGAAACGGGATAAAGCCGTTATGAAACGATTACTTCACAAACTCTTTCAGCCAACTCCAAATAGCATCTTCGCTCGAAAAAGCACCCTCCTGACTATCCGGATCAGTCACATACGCCGTGTCGCCAATGTGGACGCCATTTCCTTGCCCTTTATTTTCCGCACCCGTGATCATACCAAAGGTAGGTTTCCCGGTAGACTTCTAATCCGGCATTACTCCTTGCCGCCTGCAAAGCTCCCGTCAGGGCTCCGACATCGGCACAGCCGAATACGTAAAATGCTCCTACTCACTTTGGATCTTCCATTGCAAAACTTAGACCATTTATCAAAGTAGTTCCCTTTCTAATAATATTCATAATTTTAGTATACCCCCCGCATATTTTTGTCAATACTTTTTTCAATGTTTTTCAAAAAAGAAGCCCCGAATGCCTCGGTTTTTGCTTATTTCGTTTCCGGCAGAACGGTCATTCTCACCTTCGCCGCGCCGTAGGGGACAAGCGTGATCGTCTTCGATTTTCCTGTCGTTTTGACTTTTCTCGGCAAATTCGGAGTGAACGTATGCGGCTCGCCCGTCACGTGGATGAACTCGTATTTCCAGTTTTGCCGATTCCACGTCGAGACCGTGCGGATTTTCCAATTCGGCACTTCCTCCGCGGCGATTTGAATGCTCGGCAGGTCGTCAGACAAATCGAATCGCG
>CALEJO010000079.1 GCA_937898155.1 uncultured Clostridia bacterium
TCTCGCAGAAATTGCGGTACCAGTAGTCGATGTACTCCCCGAACGTCATATCCGCAGAGGTTTTGACGACCGGTTTCTCTACGCTTTCCCGCAGGGCTTTGAGTTTTTCTTCGGTCTCCCGCTTGGTCTTGGCAAGGACGTTTTTCGTGATCGGCAGTCCCTTTTCATCGTAACCGACGACACATCTGCCCTCCCATCTGCCGTCCTTTCGCTGACGGATCAGTCCTTGTCCGTTTTTTCGTCTTCCTCCCAAGGTCTTAACTCCTTTCCGAGAATGTTTTCGAGCGCGTCGCCCGTGATATCCGAGGCGTGTTGCTGCATATATTCGGTGACGTGCGTGTATTGGTTGTATGTGAAGGCTGCTTTCTTGTGCCCGAGGTTCTTGGCGAGGGTCTTTTCGTCGATACCGGCGGAGGTGGAATTGGTCGCGTAGGTGTGGCGCAGACTGTGGAACGGGATGTCGGGCAGTCCCTCTTTTTTGAGGATCCTTTTGAACATGCCGTAGACGCTGTTGGGATTGACCGGCTTTTCGCGGTCGGAAACACTCGGGAAGATCCATTCGGAGCCAACTCGTTCGTGCCGTTCTTTCAGAAGATTCACCACGCTTTTCGGCAGGACGATCGTGCGGATGCCCGTGTCGGTTTTCGGGTCCCCGATTTCAAACCCGCCTTTGACCGTGACGATCTGCCGTTTCACCGTCAGCGTTCCGTCCTCGGCGTTGAAGTCCTCCCACCGCAGTCCGCAGAGTTCCCCGCGCCGGAGTCCCGTCATGCACTCGGTGTAGAAGAGGTCGTACCACCACGATTCTTTTCGGATCGTTTCGAGGAACTGTTTTAGTTGGTTCTCATTGAGCGCCTGTCTCACGTTCTCGTTAAGTTTCGGCAGCGTGGTGACTTCGGTCGGATTTTTCACGACGATATGCTGTTCGACCGCCATCTCAAAGCATTTATGAAGCATGGCGTGTACGGCTCGGACGGTGCTGCCCGAGAGCCCCTTGCCCTTTTTCGGATCGGCGATGATGCGCCCTTCTTTGAGAAGTTTGACGTAAAGTGCCTGCACGTCTCGCGTCTGGATCGCGGAGATCTTTTTCTCCCCGAGGTACGGGCGGACGTATGCGCTCGCGTAGAGTTCGTATTTTCCGATCGTGGAATGGCGGACGATCTCTCTTTCGTATGCCAGCCAACGGTCGAGCCATTCGTTCAGCGTCACGATGCTGTCCTCGGTCAGCTCCACGCCCCGGTAGACCTCTTGCAGTTTGCGGAACTTTGCCATTGCCTCCGCCTGCGTAAGCCCGAAGACCGATTTGTAGATCGGCTTTTTGTTTTCTTTGTGCCCGACGATGATGCGTGCTTCCCATCTTCCGTCGGGTCTTTTTCTGACCGTTCCGTCCCCGTTCGGACGTCGTTTTGACATGTACACCATCTCCCTTTCAAGCACAACACAATACCATAAATAATTTGAAAGTCCAGACCAAAGTCGAAGAGTTATCAAAAAGTTATCATTTGTTTTTATCAAAACCCGTTGACACCGTAGGCACTGCTATTTATAATCAAAGCGAAAGCGAGGGTGACTGAAATGAAAACCTTAAACGAATATTTAGCTCTTCCATACAAAATGGAATTGATTCCTGATCCCGATGAAGGCGGATTCGTTGTCTCCTTTCCTGAGTTGCCCGGTTGTGTGACCACCGGAGAAACTGCGGAACAGGCAATTGCCAATGCGCGGGATGCAAAAATCGCATGGCTCACCGCCGCACTGGAAGATCATATTGATATTCCGGAACCCGATAATGAATCCGCCAATCCTTGATTGTAAGCCGACCGTCGTGGTCGGCTTTTTTCATTGTCTACTGCGTATCAATAATTGCACTCACATTTGCGGTCCGAGGTTCTGCGCGTTTCTCTTGGCGCGGATCTCACGCTTCTGTCTCGAATCGATGCCGTCGCCCTGTCCGGATTCTTTGAGTCCGTCCTCTTCGATGATCTCGCTCGCGTAATAAAAGAGGTTGACGATGCCCGTGACGATCAGCGCGTTCCGGTTCTCCGCGATCGACCGCAGGGCTTCTTTTGCCGGAGCATAGCCGCGCTCCGACGCTCCGTTCAGATGCGCCAGCCCTTTTTCCGCATCGTCGAGTTTGTAATAATACAGGAGCCCGAGTTGCGTTTTTACCCACGGATCGGTCCCGGCTGCTTTTTCAAAATATTCGAGCGCTTCTTCGGTTTTTCCTTCGGTGAACAACTTTTTTCCGAGCCGGTACATCGCGAAGGTGCTCCCGTGCTCTGCCGCGCTTTTCAAAAGTTTTTCGGCTTCGTCGGGATTATCTTTCATCAACTCCATCGCCAACCGATACTCTGCCGGATAAAAACCGAGTTCCGACGCGCGCCGCAAATACCGTTTCGCGAGTCCTGTCCCGCCCGAAAGTTTTCCGTCACGGTACGCCTGATACAGCGCGTATGCCGCACAACCGTTTCCTTTTTCCGCGCTGAATTGCAGGCACTCTTCCGCGTATTCCCATACGTCTTCGTCGGGACATGAAAGATAAAACTTGCCGAGCCGGTAGTTTGCGTATTCGATGCCCGCACCTGCCGCACGGCTCAGATACATTTCGCCGAGATCGGTATCCTTTTTCAGATACTTTCCGC
>CALEJO010000080.1 GCA_937898155.1 uncultured Clostridia bacterium
ACACGGCTCAAAGTTTGTGTAAACTTTAAGCCAAGTGCACAACGCGTTTCTTTTGCCTCGCTTTTCTTTGCGAAAAGAAAAACTCGCCCCTCTCACCCTCCGCCACGACTTGCATATAGTAAAGGTAGGCGGCTTGCCGCCGGACCAACCTGCAAGAAAGGAAGAAAAATCATGGAAACGAGGGTGATCACATTTGCTTCGCAGACCGCCGCATTCAAAGCACAACGCCTGCTCGGCAAAAACGGGATCGCGTCCAAGGTCGTCCGTCCGAATCCGGGCAGAACGCCGCACGGATGCTCGTGGGGGCTGGAAATGAGTGTGTTTTCCGTCAGCACGGCAATTTATCTGATGAAAAACGCCGGACTGCCGTTCGGCGAAGTGATATAAGAGCCATCAATGATCTATTTTGACAATGCCGCGACGACGTTTCCGAAGCCGCCGGAGGTCGTGCGGGCGATCAGCGCGTGTCTGCGAGAGCGCGGCGGCAACCCGGGGCGAAGCGGACATCCGCTGGCGCTTGCCGCGGCGGAAGCGGTTTTCGACGTGCGTTGTCGGGTGTCGTCGTTTTTCGGCGGCACCAAACCCGAAAATGTCGTCTTCACGAAAAACACGACCGAGGCGCTGAATCTCGCCGTCGCCGGCATCGCGCGACGCGGCGCGCATTTGCTCATCTCCGACCTCGAACATAACAGCGTCCGCCGGACGGTGATCGCGCTTTGCGAGCGCGTTGGCATGACGTTTGATACCGTTGGCGCGCTTTGTGACGACGACACGCTTCTTTCCCGCATCGAATCCGCGATCCGCCCCGACACGATCGCCGTCGTCATGACGCACGCCTCCAACGTCTGCCCACGCGTTCTGCCCATTCGGCGGATCGGCGCACTCTGCCGCGCGCATCGGCTTCTCTATCTCGTGGACGCGGCACAGAGCGCCGGCATCGTCGATCTCGACGTCGGGCGTGACGGCATTTCGATTCTGTGCGCCCCGGGGCATAAAGGACTCTACGGACCGCAGGGGAGCGGCTTTGCGCTGTTTGCCGACGATTTCGACTTTACCGCATTCGCGCCGTCGCAATTCGGCGGCAACGGAAAAAATTCCGCGGACGCGGATATGGGACGCGAGCCGCCCGAATCCTACGAGGCGGGCACCGTGGCGGTGCCAAACATCGTCGGGCTCGGCGCGGGGGTGTCGTTTGTGGAAAAGCGCGGAAGACAGGCGATCGAACGTCATGAGCAAACGCTTTACCGCGCGCTCCGCGACCGTCTTTTGCCAATGCCGCGGGTGCGGCTCTATCTACCGGAGATCCCCGAGGGATCCCTGCTCTTGCTCGGATTCGATGGCGTTTCTCCCACGGAGATCGCCGCCCGTCTCGGAGACTACGGCGTTTGCACGCGGGCGGGACTTCATTGTGCACCGACGGCACACGCGGCGCTCGGCACGGGCGGTGACGCCCTGCGCGTCAGCTTCTCCGCGTTCAATACCCGTGCCGAAGTCGATCGTTTCGCCGATCTGCTCGGCCAAATGTTGTCATCATAAAAAAGAGCAACGCCGTCGGCGTTGCTCTTTTTTGCACACAAGTTCAGTTTTCTTCTGTCAACAAATTGCTGTAAATGCCCCAGAAATAGTTGTTTTTGTAATCGGAAAGCGCGCCGTTCGGCACGTAAACACGGCATTTTGACGACGTTCCGACGAACGCTTCGCCGGACATGCTGTTGACGATGCAGTTGTCGGGATTCGACGACGCCATATGGATCTTCGTCAGATTCCCCGCACCCTCGAACGTGCCGTCATGGATCTGCGAAATGTTCTCCGTGACGAAGAGCTCCGTCAGGTTTCCGCAGTCCGCAAACGTGCCGCTTGTCAGCATGACGACCTTTTTGCCGTCAAACGCTTTCGGCGTTGTCAGAACGGTCTGCGTCTTGCCGAGATCGCTGACACCGACGATCTCCACGCCCGTGTCTTTCACGTCGTAGAGGAAATAGACTTCGTTCTCGTCGTATTCATATTCCTCGGGCTCGTCAGGCGTTTCGGGGATTTCCGGCACGGCGGGCACATCGATCTTCACCTCGATCTCCTCCGGCAAAATCGCCGCGAGGTCGAGCGCCAAACGGCGGGTATGGACCACCGCGCCGGCGCTGTTCAGATGGAAGTTCGAGTCGTAGAAATAGCCCGAGCGATAGAGATAGCTATTCGGCTCACCGAGAAGCTCGCAGTCGAAGTTCTCGCGGAGCGCCGCGACATAATCGTCGAGCGTCTCCATCGTCGTATCGGGATCGAGCGCGTCCTCATTCATCGGGCAAAAGCCGAGATAGACGGTCGCGCCTTTCTTTTTCGCGTAGCGGACATAGTCGTTCACGTATTCGATAAATTCTTCATCAAAGATCGCGGGATCGAAGCGGAGCGTCATGCTCGCGTCATAGCCGCCGACCATCACGTTATAATCCTTCGTGCGGTTATGGCGGATGAAGCCGAACTCGTCGAACGACGACGCGTTATAAATGCCCTCGGGATCGAGGTCTGTCTTTTGCAGGAAGAATTTTGTCTTACCGGCGGCGAATTTCCAGAACGCGCCGAGCATCGCGGGCGCGTCGTCCCCATTCAGGTAGCGAAGCAAACCGAAATGTCCGTCGATCGCCTGCCACATGGACTCGGCGTTAAAATACATCGACCACGTCTGCGTGTTCAGCTCGGGCGCGATCACGACGATGTCGCCTTCGCCGAGGTTTGCCTTGGAATAATCGAGCATCGTCTTCGTGCCGAGCGTCGCGTAAAGCCCGAAGTTCACAACGGGCATTCCGAGCGTTTCGCCGAGGAGCTTCGCGTCCACGCCGAACGCCACGGAGCTGCCGCCGACGACGATGAGTTTCGGTTCTTTCGTCTCTTTCAGCCGCGCGACCATATCGTCAAATTCGCCCGTGAACGCCTTTTCGTATTGCGCGGGAAGCAGAAATCCCGCCGCCGCGACCACGGAAACGGTAAGGAGAAGCAAAAGAACGATGGAGAGGAAACGGAGCCATGATTGTTTCATTCTGACCGCACCCCCTTAAAATTGGAAATAGATGAACGCCGAAGCGCCGCCGACCGAGAGAAGCAGGCACCACGCCGCCGTCACCGCGAGCGCAAGGAGCGCGACGGTGAACTGACGGGACGCCGTTCCGTTTTCACAGAGTGCTTCATCGGATGTCACGCGATCGAGCATCGACATACACAGAATGGCGAGTCCCATGACGAGCGCCGCCGTGACGGTGATGCCCATCGAGGAAAGCGTCGCAGAGATGCATCCCGGCTCCCACGCCGTGAAGAGCTTGCCGATCAGGAGCCACAGGTCTGCCGTGCTGTTGGCGCGGAAGAAGATCCACGCGAAGCAGACGAGAACGAACGTGACAAAACGCTGATACAGATGGAAGCCCGCGGAATCCATATTGATTTTCAGCTTTTCGCAAAGCTTCTTTCGCCACGGCTTTGTGATCGCGCCGACGATCTGATAGACGCCGTGAAGCACGCCCCACAAAACGAACGTCCAGCTCGCGCCATGCCAAAGGCCGCTGACGAGGAAGACAACGAAAATATTGAAGAAATGCCGCGGCTTGCTGCAACGGTTGCCGCCGAGCGGTATGTAAAGATAATCCTTGAACCAGCTCGAAAGACTGATATGCCAGCGCGCCCAGAATTCCTTGATGCTGCGAGCGCGATACGGGCGATCAAAGTTCTGCATCAGCCGAATGCCCATGATGCGCGCGCATCCGATCGCGATATCGGTATAGCCGGAAAAATCGCAGAAGATCTGCACCGCGAACAGCACCGAGCCGAGGATAATACCGAAGCCCGTCGCGTTCGCCGCGTCGTTGAAAACGGCGTTGACGGATTCCGCGATGATGTCCGCGACGACGATCTTCTTGAAAAAGCCGATCGCCATTTTTTGCAGACCGAGAAACGCGTTTTTCGCTTCGAGCTTATGTTCCGCTTTCAGTTGCGGGAGCAGATTTTCGGGGCGCTCGATCGGACCCGCGACGAGTTGCGGGAAGAACGAAACGAAAAGCGCATACCACCCGAAATGGCGCTCCGCCGGAATCGCGCCGCGATATACGTCGATGACGTAGGAAAGCGTCTGGAACGTATAGAACGAGATGCCGACCGGCAAAATCAGTTCGAGCGCAAAATCCTTTGCTTCCCCGCCGAAGAGGTTATAGATCGAGATCGCCGAATTGGCGAGGAAATTGAAATATTTGAAGAAAAACAGCACGCCGAGCGAGGTGACAAGCGTCGCCCACAGCCAAAACCGACGCACGCGTTTGTTCTCGCTTTTTTCGATCAGGATCGCGCTGACGTAAGATACCGCCGTCGTAAACAGGATGAGAAAGATCAGCTTCGGATTCCAGATCATATAGAAGAAATAGCTCGCCGCCAAAAGAAGCGGCCATTTGCATTTCTTCGGAAGCATGAAATAGAGAAGCAGAACAATCGGATAGAACAATAAAAATTCAGCCGAATTGAAGATCATTTCGTGCGCCTCCCTTCCCAAAGGATCAGAGCGATGCGAACGGTCAGCACGCCAAGCACAAATAAAAGCGCGTCGGCGAGCGTCGCCTGCCAAACGAGCAGAAGCGCCGTCCCCGCGGCACAGCCGACCGCCGTCAGGATCAGAAACGTCTTTTTATAGGGGAGCTTATATTCGAGAAAGCTCAATATGGCGATTCCGACGATCAGCAGAGCCAACCACGGAGAAGACAAAATCAAATTATCCGCGCCAAACATAGCGGGCAAATCCCTCCTTTTTCAAAAGAAAGCGCCGACCGAGCCCGGTCGGCGCTTTGCGGTTTCTTGATGGGGTTCAGGAAATCTTTCCCTCTTTGCGAAGCTGTTCCACAAGGTCCTTTGCCACGTGTTCGCTACGGACCGTCTGCCCTTCGCGCGTCATATGCCATTTCGAGTCATGGAAGAGGTCGTTATCATACATGCAATCTTTATAGTTGGAGATGGAGATGATGCCGAGGTCTTCAAACATATCTTCATATTCTCCCATTTCCTTTTCGGAGACGTTGAGCATACCGGACGCCTGCATCGCGGCAAAGGAGAAATAGACCTGCGCGCCCTTGCTCTGCACGTTCTTGACAAAGCCCTCGATGTTCGGTCCAACCGATCTGAGGCTCACGTCAAATTCGCCGTCGTAATAATACTGCTTGCCCTGCGTCTTGTTGGGGGCGTCGTTATCACCATAAAGCGTTGTTTGCAGGTTTGCCGAATCGGCGGGCAGGAACTTGCCCGTGCTCATTTCCGACAGGAACGAGGAGAAGTTGGAAAGGATGTTATTATAAATCGTGAAATCATCGACGTATTCCAGGAATCCGTAATCGGGCTGCATGAACGCCCAGAAACGGTTGCCGATGCTGTTGCTGCCGAGCGTATAAGAACCGGGCTCCGGCGACCAGAGCAGGATGTCGTCCTCACCGACGAACTCTTCCGCAATGTCGAAATAGATGAGCGAGGTGACGTTTGCGTTCTCGCCGTAATTGACGATCACGTATTCGCCGTTCAGCGCTTCGTCGATCACCGCGCTGTCATAGCCGTAGTAAGAGCCGGAGCCGCCGAACATTACGATCTTCTTTTTGTCTTTTGCCCACATCAGGCGGTCGAGCTTGATGGCGCCGTATTTTGCCCAGAAGTCATAGGTGCCTCTCGTGCCGCAGATGCGGAGCTGCGTCAGCGCGTGGCATCCCTGGAAGCAGTCGTCGCCGAACCGGACACCCTTATCGAAAATGACGAGCATTTCAAGGTTATTGCACGCCTGGAACGCGCCGACGTCGATCGACGTGATGTTCGTGCCGATCACGACGCGCTTCATCGACGCGTTTTTGAACGCGCCGGCGGCGATACCGTTCACCTTGGAGCCGCCGATCTTCGCGGGGATCACGACATTTTCTTCGTCACCGGTATAGCCCGTGATCTTGCCGCCACTGACCGTGAAGCAGGACTCATCGGTCATCTTCTCCCACACGCAGTAAAGGTCAAGCACCGCTTTTCCCTCGGCGTCGATGCTGTTGCCGAGATATGCGACCTTGCCCGTGCCGTCCGGCTCGGTGCTGTAAGACGTCAGCATGTAGCCGTCGCGGAGGAACGAGCCGTTCTCAATCAGCGTTTTCGGATTATGATAGAATGTCAGCGCGAACGTCGTTTCAAACGCGTCGCCGCCCGTCTTCGAGGCACCGCCGTTCGGATGATAAATCACCGTCATGGAAGTGTTGACGAAAACCGTGGTGGGCTCGGAAACGGTGATCGTATAGGTCAGATCGGTGCTTGCCGCATTGGCCTTGCCGTTGACAAGTGCGTCGCTGAGCGTCCAGCCGTCAAAGAGAAAGCCGTCTTTCATCTTGACCGTCATCGAGACTTCCTGCTTCGAGCCGAGTCCCTGTTTGACTTCGGTTTCCACCGTGCAGGTCATTTCGTTATAGCGAAGCGTCACATAGTCGCCGACCGAAACGCTCTGATGGTCGGTTTCTTCCTCGACGGGCGTCGGCGGAACGATCGGCTCTTCCGTCGTCGTTTCGACGGGAGTCGTCACTTCGGTGGTCTCCGAAGAAGCAGTCGTGCCTTCGGGAGCCGTCGTCTCCGCGGGCGTCGTACCGGCGGGCGTGGTCTCTGCGGGTGTTTCTCCGCAGGCGACGATGCCGATGCACAGAATCGTCACGAGCAGGAGCGCAAGTATCCGTTTGAAATTCATGGTTTCCTCCTTGGTAACGGGCCGATGAAAGTCGGCTGTTTTAACATTGAATATTATAACATAGATATCGTTCTCTGTCAATCGTGCGCTCGCAAAAACACACTTTTTTCGGTAAAAAGCCGACGGCGGACGCCGAATTTGACAGAACAAGGAAAAACGACCGCAAACGCGGTCGTTTTTTATGCTCAAGGTGAATTATACTATCAAGTGCAACACTTAGAAAAAAAGGAAGCTCACATGAATC
>CALEJO010000081.1 GCA_937898155.1 uncultured Clostridia bacterium
CATCACGAGGATGCGGTCGCAATACGCCGCCATATCTTCCATACTGTGGCTGATCATAATGACGGTCGAATCCGTTTTTTCGCGGTATTCGACGATGCGATGCAGAATCTCGTCGCGGCCGCGCGGATCGAGTCCCGCCGCCGGCTCGTCGAGGATCAGAATCTTCGGGCGCATCGCCATAATGCCCGCGATCGCGACACGGCGTTTCTGCCCGCCCGAGAGCGCGAACGGCGATTTGTCGAGGAGCGATTCCGAAAGTCCAACCAGCGCGAGCGATTCGATTACACGCTGCCGGATTTCTTCTTCCGACAGCCCCATATTGCGCGGACCAAACGCGATATCCGCGTAGACGGTCTCTTCAAAGAGTTGATATTCGGGATATTGAAAGACGAGTCCGACCGAAAAACGGACTTCACGGATTTTTTTCGGCTCCGCCCAAATGTTTTTTCCGTCAATCAGCACTTCTCCGGCGCTCGGTTTGAGCAGTCCGTTCAGAAGCTGCGAAACCGTGGACTTGCCGGAGCCGGTATGCCCGATGATCCCCGTGATTTTCTTTTCTTCAAACGAAATATCAATCGCGTCAACCGCCGTTTTACAGAACGGCGTGTCTTTGGCGTAAACGAACGATACGCCGCGTAATTCTCCTGCGTTCATGACTGCTTCCTTTGTTTGAGATAGGCAATGACGGCGTCCGCGCCCTCGGCGTCCGTCAGAACGTCATCGGGCAGATCGAAGCCGTCGCGGCGAAGCTCGGCAAAAAGCTCCGTCGTCTGTGGGACGTCGAGCCCCGCGGCTTTGATTTCTTCGGCGCGGGAAAAAACCTCGCGCGGCGTGCCGTCGAGCGTCACGCGCCCGTCGTCGATCACGATGACGCGGTCCGCGCGGATCGCTTCCTCCATGTAATGTGTGATATGCAAAACCGTCGTGCCGAATTCATGATTGAGTTTTTCGATCGTGGCGAGCACGTCGGCTCTGCCGCGCGGATCGAGCATGGCGGTCGATTCGTCAAAAATAATGACCTCGGGGCGAAGCGCGATGATGCCCGCGATAGCGACGCGCTGTTTCTGCCCGCCGGAAAGCTGATGCGGTGAGTGCTTGGCAAAGGCGCGCATCCCGACGATGTCGAGTGCCTCGTCCACGCGGCGGCGAATCTCCTCGGACGGCAGTCCGAGATTCTCGGGACCAAATGCCACATCCTCCTCGACGATCGTCGCGACGAGCTGGTTGTCGGGATTCTGAAAGACCATACCGATCCGCTGACGGAGCGCGTAGAGGTCGTCCTCCGTCATCGTTTCCTCATCGATCTTCTGCCCGAAAAGCCAGAGCGAGCCGGATGTCGGCGTGAGGATCAGATTGATGAGCTTCGCCAGCGTGCTTTTTCCGGAGCCGTTGTGCCCGAGGACCGCGACGAAGCTTCCCTTTTCGATTTCGAGATTTAAGTCCGTGATGACGGGAAAATCCCCCTCGCCGTCATCATAGGCAAAAGACAAATGTTCGGTTTTGATGATCGGTTCCGTCATGATTTTCCTTTCAGCGTTTGATTCGTCCAGCGCGCGGACGCTCCGCACGGAAGCACGCCGCCCGTTTCGCGCACGGGCAGTCCGATCTCGTCGGAAAGCACGGTGCCGCCGAATCTCGTTTTCAGTTTGAGCTCCAATACGTATCCCATCGTGGACGGCGAAAGCCCCGTCGTATAAGAATTGACGAGGAAGAACAGCGGATCATCGGAAAGCACCTGCGCGGCGAGTCCGATGAAATCGCCGATGCAATCTTCGAGTTTCCAAACCTCACCCGACGGACCGCGCCCGTAGGACGGCGGGTCCATGATGATCGCGTCGTATCGGATGTTTTTCTTGATCGCGTATTGCAAAAATTTCGTGCAGTCATCGACAAAATAGCGGATTTTCGCGTCGGAAAGCCCGGAAAGCGCCGCGTTTTCCTTTGCCTGCGCCACCATGTTTTTTGCCGCGTCCACATGAAAGACCTCGGCACCTGCCGCCGCGGCCGCGATCGTCGCGCCGCCCGTATAGGCAAACAGGTTCAGCACGCGGACGGGACGCCCCGCCGCGCGGATCAGCCGGGACGTCCAATCCCAGTTTGTCGCCTGCTCCGGGAAAAGCCCCGTATGCTTAAATCCCATCGGTTTGATCTTGAACGTCAGCTTGCCGCACGCGTCGCTGTCGTAAGAAACCGTCCAATCGGACGGCACGTCGCGCTTCGTCCAGCTTCCGCCGCCGCCCTCGCGAGTATAGACGGCGTCCGCTTTTTTCCAAAGCGGACTTCTCTGCTCGTTTTTCCAGATCACCTGCGGATCGGGGCGGCGCAGGATATAATCGCCCCAGCGTTCCAGGCGCTCGCCGTCCGAGGTATCGATCAGTTCATATTCGTTCCAGTTTTCCGCTTTCCACATAGGTCTTTCAAATCTCCAATTTCGTTTGCGTCGCTCCGTCGTTTCCGCTTGTCCCGCGGAACGGGATGCCGAGATGCTCGTAAGCGTAGCGCGTGACACATCTGCCGCGCGGCGTGCGCGTCAAAAAGCCGAGTTGAATGAGATACGGCTCGTAAACGTCCTCAATCGTCACGGTTTCCTCGCCGATCGTCGCAGCGAGCGTATCGAGACCGACCGGACCGCCGTCGTAAAAGCGAATGATCGAGGTCAGCATTTTGCGGTCGATGTTGTCGAGCCCGAGCTTGTCGATTTCCAGCATATTGAGCGCGCCGTCCGCCAGCTCGGACGTGATCCTGCCGTCGCCCTTCACCTGCGCGTAATCGCGCACGCGTTTGAGCAGCCGATTGGCGATTCGCGGCGTGCCGCGGGAGCGACGCGCGATCTCCGTCGCGCCGTCCTCGCTGATCTCGATGCCGAGGATGCCGGCGCTTCGTTTGATGATGCGCACCAGCTCCTCCGGTGTATAAAGTTCAAGGCGCAGAAGCACGCCGAATCGGTCGCGGAGCGGCGTCGTCAGTTGTCCGGCGCGCGTCGTCGCGCCGATGAGCGTGAATTTTTCGAGCGGCAACCGAATGCTCCGCGCCGCCGGTCCTTTGCCGATGATGATGTCGAGCGCGTAATCCTCCATCGCCGGATACAGCACCTCTTCCACATTGCGCGAAAGGCGGTGGATCTCATCCACGAACAATACGTCGTTGCGCGAAAGATTCGTTAAGAGCGCCGCGAGGTCGCCCTGCTTTTCGATTGCGGGTCCGGACGTGATGCGGATATTGACGCCGAGCTCGTTTGCGATGATCGCGGCGAGCGTGGTCTTGCCGAGTCCGGGCGGACCGTAAAGCAGCACGTGGTCGAGCGATTCCCCGCGCATTTTCGCCGCTTCGATATAAATGCGCAAGCTCTCCTTGGCTTTTTCCTGTCCGATATATTCGTCGAGCGTCTGCGGACGCAGTCCCGCGTCGAGCTCCGCGTCCTCCGCGCGCGCCACGGCGCTCAGGAGTCGCTTGTCCTCTTCCGGCATCTGCGTTGTCGCTTCGTATTTGTTGATCATACACGCCGTCCTTTCCGAGATAGGTTATCGTGATATCAGAATCTCTTTGCCATATTTTTGAGTGCCGCGGTCAGCATTTCCTCAATGGAGAGCGTCGGCGAAACACCGCGGAGCGCGCTTTCCGCTTCCGCACGCGAATAGCCCAGCACCATCATCGCCGTCACCGCTTCTTCGAGATTGCCCGTCGCGGCGAATGGAATCTCCTCCGCTCCCGCTTCCGACGACACCGACGCGACGGAAAATTCTTTTGCCACCTTGTCTTTCAGTTCCAGCACGATACGCGCCGCCGTTTTGCCGCCGACGCCGGACGCTTTCGAGATCGCCTTCACGTCGCCGGACGAGACCGCGAGCGCGAACCGCTCGGGCGTCAGAATCGACAGCACCGCCATCGCCGCTTTCGGGCCGACGCCGGAAACGCCGATCAGCAGCTTGAACGCCGCCAGCTCCTCCGTCGTATAGAAGCCGTAAAGCTCCGCCGCGTCCTCGCGCAGATAAAAATACGTATAGAGGCACACCCGCTCTCCGATGTGCGTCAATTTAGAAAGCGTATTGCCGCTGACGGTCGTCTTATAGCCGACGCCGCCGCAATCGACGACCGCCGAAAAAGGATCGGTCATCACCAGTTCGCCTTTGAGGTAATAAAACATGATCTGCCCCCGCTTTTATAGAAGTCTCGTTTTTTTCTGATTGTAAAAGTCCTGCACCTTCGAGCCGCAACAATGCGCGTGGCAGATCGCCAGCGCGAGCGCGTCCGCCGTATCGTCGAGCTTCGGGACATTATCCAGATGCAGAAATACCTTGACCATTTCCATGACCTGCTTTTTCTCCGCGTGACCGTAGCCGACGACGGATTGCTTGACTTGAAGCGGCGTATATTCGCTGATCTTCACGTTTTTCTGCATGGCAGAAAGCAAGATGACACCGCGCGCTTCCGCGACGGCGATCGCCGTTTTTTGGTTGGTGTTGAAAAAGAGTTCCTCGATCGACATTTCGTCGGGATGATAGAGGTCGATCAGCTCACACATATCGTCGTAAATCATTTTCAGACGTGTTTCCACATCCAGCCCCGCTGGCGTTTCGATCGAGCCCATCGCCAGCGTCTGAAATACGCCGCGACGATAGTCGATCACGCCGTAGCCGACGATCGCGATGCCGGGGTCGATGCCGAGAATGATCATAGCGTCCCCTCCCCCGCCCGATAATAGATGCCGCGCGCCGCCGCCTGCGGATATTCCAGCATAAGATAGCAGAAAAAGCCGTCCGTATCCGTCTGCTCCGTAAAGGAAAAAACCAGCGCGAACGTATTTTCTCTGCCGGAAAACATCTGCGGGATCGCGTCGACGGATTCCGCGCCGACGCCGAAATAGTCCGCCGCGTCCAAAAGATCCGCGAGCATCGTCGGATCGTCGAGCGTGATCTGGCACTCGAAAACGGGCTTGCCCTCCGTCGGAATGAGGAGACGGTCGCGGTATGCGAGGGCAAACTCCGTCGCGTTTTCGCCGTCGTCCGCCTCGACGACGCACGTCAGCGCGATCGTCAGCTCATATTGATCGAGGAGTCGGTAAAACCCGTTGAGCCGCCCGTCGGACGTATTATAAATCGGCAAAAGCGCGCAGGTGACGTTGCCGTTATAGACGGATTCACAGGCGCTTTGAAAGTTGCTCTCATAGACGGCGGAAACACCGCCGAGGTATTTCGCGATCTTCTCGAACGCGCGGGACGCCTGCACACTCCGGAGGAACGAAATCTTGCGGTCCGCGCCCGTCGGCATCTCGCCGCACGCGCCGAAAAACCACCCGAAATAATCGGAAAGCGGGTGTCGCGCGCCGGATGCCGCGATGCACGCGCATCGGTAAAAGCGGTCCAGACGCGAAATGGCGCGCAAAACCGGGCGTTCCTCTGCGGCGTTGACCGCGCCGAACAAGGCTGGTGTTTCTCCGTCCGTCGCGTTTTCGCGATAGATCGCCGCCGCGTCGTCCGAAAGAAGGATCGCCTGCATCACGTCGCTCTGTCCCGTTTCGCGCAGGATGCGGCGCGTGATCCAGTCCGCCTGCTCTTTGAGGTGCGCGAGCCGTTTCTCCGCGGCAGAAGAAGCCGAACGCAACGTATAGGATAAATTCGCGCGGATCGCCTGTTCGGCGCCCGAAAGACGATCTTCCGTTCCCGCTTTTCCGTTCATTTTGCTTCCTCCTTTGCCGCAAGAATCCGGCATTTTATATCAAAGTAAATTATAACATAAAAATCTTATCAATGCAAGCACATTTGCGGATTTTTTCACTTCTTTTTCCAAGTTCTTTCCGCGATGCGGCAAAAAGCTCTTTACAAACCGCCTTTTTTGCGGTATGCTATTCCCGAAAGGCGGTGAGCAGATGAAGCGAACGATCGAGATCGGACGAAATATATGCGGCACGGTCTGGCTTGCGCCGATGGCAGGCATGACCGATCGGACGTTTCGTCAAATTTGCCGCGCACACGGTGCCGAATACGTGACGACGGAGATGGTCTCCGCGAAAGCCGTCTGCTATCACGACCGCAAAACGAACGCGCTCGCCGCGATCACGCCCGAGGAAGGTCCGACCGCCGTGCAGATTTTCGGCTCCGAACCGGAAACGATGGCGCGCGCCGCCTCCCTCCTTCTCGAATTTTACGCCAAATCCGGCGTCACGCCGGCGGCGATCGACGCGGTGTTCTCCGGGCTTTGGGATCTCGCCGAGAGACTGGGAGGCGCGAACGGATGAACCTGAACCGCGTCACGTCCTCCGTGCAGTTCAACACGGGAATCTCCACCGCCGACTGGACGAGCGGCGTG
>CALEJO010000082.1 GCA_937898155.1 uncultured Clostridia bacterium
AGAAAAAGGTTGCAAAAAGAAAGCCCGCGAGCGTTCCGCTCGATCGAAGTATAAAGAGTTCGCTTCCGGCGCTACGCGCGAAAAGAAAGTGCGCTGCCGGCGCGGAGCGCCCACACGGCGCGAAGTCTGTGCAAGCCAAATTCCCGCGCACCACGGACGCGTTTCTTTTGCCAAGCTTTTCTTTTCGCAAAGAAAAGCGGGAGAGCGGAAAGCGAAAAAGAGCCCCGAGGGGCTCTTTTTCGGTCTTGTTTTGTGCTTATCTGACTTCACCGGGCAGTTCATCGTTGTCCCGTTCGCGGAACAGCAGGGAAATGCACCAGATGCCTGCGAGCGCGACGAGGGTATATACGATGCGGCTGACGAGCGCGTCTTGACCGCCGAAAATCCACGCGACGATGTCGAACTGGAAGAGACCGATGCTGCCCCAGTTGAGCGCGCCGATGATGGTGAGGATGAGAGCAATTCTGTCGAGCATAATATAAATTCCTTTCTTCGTTTTGATCAAAATCGGAAATCACTTTCGACGTAGGTATTTTTTCCGCTCTGCGCCGACTTATGCGCGATTTGCGAAAAAAGCATGGAATTTTACCAAAAAAGCGCGTTTTTTTCTCTTGTCGCGCGGCAAAGATTGCGATATGATGAAGAAAAAACCGTTCGGAGGGTATCATGACAAGCAAAGAACGTCTTTCTCGCTATCTGGCGGGAGAATCGGTGGATCGCCGTCCCAATTTGACGATCGTGGGAAGTGTCGTCACGCAATATACGGGCATTTCCGTGGAAGAATACTGCAAAAACGGCAAAAAAATGGCGGAATCCGCGGCGCTCGCGGCGGACGATCTGCGGCTCGACTATATCCAGGTCGCGTCCGACCTTGCCAGAGAAGCCGAGGGCTTCGGCTCGGAGCTGTCGTTTTTCCCCGATAAACTGCCGAATGTGCATAAGCCCGCGATCGACGATATCGCGGATGTTGCGGGGCTTCGCCCGCTGAACGTTGCGGACGTGCGTCGGCTTTCCGACCTCGTGGAAGCGACGGCATACGCAAAAACGCTCCGCACGGACGTGGAGCCGATGACGCTTGTCGTCGGACCGGCGACCGTGGCGGGCAACATCAGAGGAATGCAGGATCTGCTCGTCGATCTTTACGACGACGAGGAGGCATGCCGCGAACTGTTCACGATCACGACGGAGACGGCGCTGAATCTGATTCGCGCACTTGCTGACGTCGGTGCGACCGCGCTTTACGTCGCCGACCCCGTCGCGTCGCTTCTGTCACCCGCGCAGTATCGCGAAATGATTTTGCCGTGCCACAAACGCATTTTCGCGGAAATGGCGAAATTCGGGATGCACTCGCGTCTGCATATGTGCGGCAATACCGAGGCGATCCTGCCCGATTCCGCCGGATGCGGTGCACAGATTCTCGATATCGACCACGCAGTCGATTTCGGCAAAGCGCTTGACGCCGCGGCGGGCAGATGTATCCTGAACGGCAATATCGACCCTGTCGCTGATGTGTTTTCCTGCGACGCGGCGCATACCAAGGCAAAAATGCTCGCGACGGCGGCATCCGTCGGCAACGCGCGTGCCATGTTCATGCCGGGGTGCGAGCTTCCGACGAAAACGCCGCTTAAAAACGTGCGCGCGATCGCGGACGCGCTGGACGAAATCGGCGGATAAGATTTGACAAATCGCCGCGCGCGTGATACAATAGCGAAAGACCAAATGAGAAAGAAGACAGAACATGAGAGTTCGGAAAAAGAAAAACGGCGGCGTGCGGCTGGAAGCGTGCGGCGAACTGCTTTTGCCCGTCGATAAAGAAAACCCCGCACCGATCGCGCTTGAAGAGCTGTTCCCGCGCGCAAAATCCTATCGCATCGAGATCGGATGCGGCAAGGGCGCGTTTGTCAATGCGCTCGCGCAGGCAAATCCCGATGTCGGGTTTCTCGCCGTCGAGAAGATCAGCGACGTCATTTTGCTGGCGGCGGAAAAGGCGCGCGACGGCGCGCTTGACAATATCCGTTTTCTCAACTGCGACGCGGCACTCTTGCCGAAGCTGTTTCCGGAGAAATGCTTTGACCGCATCTATCTCAATTTCTGCGATCCGTGGCCGAAGGCGCGTCACGCGAAGCGCCGTCTGACCTATCCGGCGACGCTCGTCGCGATGAAAACGTTTCTCGCCGACGGCGGAAAGATCGAGTTCAAAACGGATAACGGCGACCTCTTTGCGTATTCGCTCGGCTCCTTCGTCGAGGCGGGCTATACGCTCGACGCGGTGACGGACGATCTGCACGCAAGCGAATGGGCGGCGACAAATATCATGACCGAATACGAGAAAAATTTCTCGGAAAAGGGCTTTCCGATCCATCGGCTCGAAGCGTTTTTGGAAAAATAGGCGAAAAACCGCCCGATTTTTTTGCGGAAAACGAAAAAAAGGGCTTGATTTTTCAAAAAAAGCGTGATATAATAGACCATGCTGTATTAGAATCGGCTCATGGGCGAATCCTCGCCCGTTTGAGATATTCGGAAAAAATCGAGGGAGGTGCAGGATATGGCAAAATGTATGTGCTGCGGCAAAGGCGTGACGTTCGGACATAACGTCTCTCACTCCAACCGCAAAACCAGCAGAAGCTGGAAGGCCAATATCAGAAAGGTCAGCGCCGTCGTGAACGGTGAGCATAAGACCGTGACGGTCTGCTCGCGTTGCCTGCGTTCGGGCAAGGTCGAGAGAGCGTAATCTCGTATCTGAGGCAAAAAAGAACCCTTTCCCGCGGGAAAGGGTTTTCTTTTTTGAAAAAACTCCGATCCGTGCGGATCGAAGTTTTTTGCTTTTACAGTTCGTGCTCGTCGAGCCATGCGTTCAGATCGGCGCCGATGGCTTTCATCGTGCCGGGCTCGTAGGGCAGACGGAGCTCCGCCTTGCGGACGAGTCCCTCGAAGGTCTCGGTGCCCGCCATATCGACGAACGTCAGATAGCGTTTCCATGTGCCGTCGTGGTCTTTCAGCGAGCCGAACCAGAACTGGAACGCGATCGTCTGCGCCATGCAGTAGTCGATATAGTAGAGCGGATACATATAGATGTGGAGCTGACGCTGCCAGCCCGCGCCGCGTCCGTAGAAAGGAACATCGTCGAAGTCGATATACGGACGGTATTTCTTTTCGAGCGAGAGCCAAAACGCGTTGCGCTCCGCGGGCGTCAGATCGGGATTTTCATACATCGCGGTCTGGAATTCGTCCACCATGCAACCGTAAGGCACGAAGATGACGGAATCCGCGCAATGCGAGAATTCGTATTTCTTCGTCTGCGAGCCGAAGAATTTTTCATGATACGGCGCGGTCAGAAATTCCATGCTCATCGAGTGGCATTCGCACGCTTCCATCGTCGGATTGCGATAATCGGAAAGCGGGACGTTGCGCGCAGCGCGATAGAAGGCAAAAGCGTGTCCCGCCTCGTGCGTCAGCACGTCCACGTCGGCGGAGGTGCCGTTGAAGTTTGAGAAGATGAACGGCGCGTCGTAATCGGCGATGTCGGTGCAGTAGCCGCCCGGCGCTTTGCCTTCCTTGGCGAGGACGTCGAGCAGTTCGCCGTCATACATGAAGTCGATGAATTCCGCGGTCTCGGGCGAGAGCGCGTGATACATTTCCTTGCCCGCGGCGAGGATTTCCTCGGGCGTGCCTTCGGGCTTCGGATTACCGTCCGGGAACATGAAGACGTCGTCGTAAAATTTCAGTTTGTCCACGCCGATGCGCTTTCTCTGCGCTTCCTTGACCTTGGCGACGACGGGCACGAAGTCCTGCGCGATCTGATCGCGGAATTTGGCGACGTCCTTGCTGGTATAGCAGTTTCTGCCGAGCCGGTCGTAGCCGAGATCGACGTAATTATCATATCCGAGCGCCTTTGCCTGCGCCGTGCGGTTTTTCACGAGCTTGTCGTAAAGCTCATCGAGCTTTTCCTGCTGGGCGTCGAGGCATTTGCCCTCGGCGATGAACGCCGCGTGACGCACCGCACGGTCGGTGCTTTGCTTGTAGGGTCCCATTTTCGTGATCGGGATTTGCTTGCCGTCAAAGTCCACGAGGAGCGACGCGTAAAGGTTCTGATATTCGGAAACGAGCGCGTTTTCCTCCTGCATCAGCCCGATGATCTCCGGCTTGAACGTGCGGGCGGCGATTTCGAGATTTTTGAAAAGCAGCGTGCCGAGCTTTTTTTCGAGGTCGGCGCGGAACGGGGAAACGAGCATTTTTTGCAGGATCGCCTGCGTCTTCTCCTGCAAAACGGGAGCGTTTTCGTCCATGAATTCGTTTTCCGCCTTATAAAATTCGTCGCGCGTGTCGATGCTGTGACGGACGGACGCGATCGTCGCCGCCGTCGAGACGTGTTTGCCCAGCGTGTCGGCTTCGAGATACGCCGCGATCTGCTCGTCGGCGGAGGTCGCGCGGTCGAGCTTTGCGAGGATTTCATCGAACGCCGCCTGCGTTTTGGCGATGTCGGGGCGCTCGTAAGGGTATTCGGAAAATTTCAGCATAATCAGTCTCCTTTTTGCGCGCGCGACCGGTCGGGACGCGCGCCTGCGATATTGTTTCCATTATACTCCAAAGCATTCCGTCTGTCAATGGCAAAAAAAATTCGTCAAAATGCAGGATTACGGCGCGGCGGGGTTGATTTTTTCGGAAATATATGCTAAAATAATTAAGATTCTATATTATCTTGGGTGGAAAGGACTTGCTATGGAACGGAATGTGCTGCTGATCGTCAATCCGCACTCCGGCGACGGAGAGGCAAAACGCTGGGTTTTCGATATGGTGGATCAGCTTTTGACGCGCTTCGAATTCGTGACGGTGTATTTCTCGAAATGCACGGGCGACATCATCCGCGTCGCGACGGAGCAGGCGGGCGCCTATGACGCGATCGTTTGTTGCGGTGGCGACGGCACACTGAATGAGACGATCTGCGGCATCGTGGCGAGCGGCGCGAATCCGATGCTCGGCTATATCCCGACGGGCACGGTGAACGACTTTGCCAACAGCCACAAGATTCCGCGCGAGATCAAAAGCGCGATCGTCAAGATCGCAAAGGGCGAAGCGTCGGAGTTCGACGTCGGCGTGCTGGGCGAGCGGTGCTTTTCCTATGTCGCGGCGTTCGGCGCATTCACCGAGGTCTCGTATCTGACGCCGCAGGGCTCGAAAGCGGTCTTCGGCAGGACGGCGTATCTCGCCGAGGGCGCCAAACGGCTCTTTTCCCTGCCGCCGATCGAAGCGACCTTCCTCGCGGACGGCGTGGAAATCCACGACCGCTTCATTTACGCGATGGCAGCGAATTCCAAGACCGTCGGCGGCTTCCGCTTCTTCGACGGAAACGACGAGGACGCGATGCGCGACGGGATGCTCGATTTTCTGCTGATCCGCTATCCCGACACGATCGGACAGTTGCAGGAGGCGCTGTCGGGGCTTCTGCTTCCGAAATCGAAAAGCGAATTCGTCTTGAAAGTCAAGGCGAAAAGCGCCACGTTCCGCTTCACGAAGGACGTGCCGTGGACGGTGGACGGCGAGTTCGGCGGCAATTACCGCGAGGTGACGGTCGGCTGTCTCGAACGCCGCATCCGCGTGATCGAATAAATTTGCAAAGGGTTTATGCGGAATTCATATTTTCTATCAATTTGCATTGTAAAATAAAAAAGAGTCTATCGGAAGGGGTATCAAATCCTATGATTAAAGTGGAGCATCTGACCAAAAAGTATGGCGAACGCTACGCGGTGAACGACCTGAATTTCGAGGTCCAGCGCGGCGAGATCGTCGGATTTCTCGGGCCGAACGGCGCGGGCAAATCCACAACGATGAATATTCTGACGGGGTATCTATCCTCGACGTCCGGCAAAGCGATGATCGACGGCATGGACATCCTCGAGCATCCGCTCGCCGTGAAGAAAAAGATCGGTTATCTGCCCGAATTTCCGCCGCTCTATCTGGAAATGACGGTGCGGGAATATCTGTCGTTCGTGTTTGATCTGAAAAAATGCACGCTGAACCGCCGCGAGCATCTCGAAGAGATCGCGCGCGTCGTCAAGCTCGACGACACGATGGATCGTATGATCAAAAATCTCTCAAAGGGCTATCGGCAGAGAGTCGGCATCGCGGGCGCGATCGTCGGCAATCCCGAGGTGATCATCTTTGACGAGCCGACGAACGGTCTCGATCCGAAGCAGATCATCGACATCCGCAATCTGATCCGCGAGCTGGGACGCGAACACACGATCATCCTCAGCACGCACATCCTTTCCGAAGTGAAAACGATCTGCGACCGCATCCTGATCATCAATGAGGGCAAGATCGTCGCGGACGAAAAGACCGAAAATATCGAAAACGCGCTCCGCGGCAACCGCCGTCTCATCATTCGTGTGGACGGACCGAGCGCGAGCGTGCTGTCTTGCTTCAAAAAGATCCCCGGCGTCGTTTACGCCGAGATCACGCAGAAGGCGGGAGACGGCTCGGCGACTTACCTCGTCGAGAGCGGCAACGGCATCGACATTCGCAAGCCGATCTTTTACGCACTGGCGCAAAATTCGTGGCCGATCCTTTCCGAGGAATACGCGGGCACGAATCTCGAAGACGTATTCCTTTCCGTGGTGGACGAGGCGGAAGCCGGCGCCGCAGACGGAAAGAAGAAAGCATAAGAAAGGAGCGTTTTTCCATGATCGCTATTTATAAGCGCGAAATGCGCGCCTACTTCACCTCTCCCGTCGGATACCTGTTCTGCGCGATCTTTTTCGCGGTCAGCGCCTTTCTGGCGATGTCCTATACCGTGCAGGCGGGCGAAGACAGCAATTTCGGCAGTTATTTTGCCACGATCATTTATCTCTTCATCGCGGTGATCCC
>CALEJO010000083.1 GCA_937898155.1 uncultured Clostridia bacterium
ACGCAATATTTACGCTTGCCCGTG
This sequence comes from uncultured Clostridia bacterium, assembly GCA_937898155.1. Lineage (GTDB taxonomy): Bacteria > Bacillota > Clostridia > Oscillospirales > CAG-272 > QALR01. Next base: position 25 of record CALEJO010000083.1, read on the forward strand.
TGATGGACTTCTGCCGCCTATCCACGAACAGCTCATTTCCTTTGATTTCGATTCTGAACTCCAAGCCTTTCTTGGTATGGAACACAGTCTCCTGGCAAGCTTTTATCTTTTCCCAAAGTTCAATCTCAGCTTGTGTGTAACCGGAAGTATCTGCTTCCCTACCCATAGGCAATCTCCAAATATATATTAAACGGCATTACCGCCGATTTCTTTCTACATCCATTATTTATGACCGCAGATAAAGGCTTGACTTTGAGGGCGTTTTTTCAACTGGTTTTTCACTGAAAATCACACTCGCCTCCTCGTTTCGCTTTAGTAAACAAACCCTTGCGAATTATCAAGTGAAAGGAAATTTTTCTCGAATTAAATTCAAGTGCGGTCTTAATTATCTCTATTTTTTCCAATTTTCAAGGTTTATTTGAAAATCACTGTCCGATACTTCGGAGATTTTGCTCATTTTCGTATCAAAATCCTTGATATACGGGCTTTTTCAGCTTCACTTGCTATTTGCCCTCGGAAAATCGAAATGTTTATTTACTAAAATCACATCCTTGTCGGGCTAACCCATGAAGGTCCTTGGTTGTTCGTTTTTCGCTTTTTTCTTCGAAAACTCGGGACAGCAATCAAACGATAAAACGAATGCCACAAATGGTAGACTGAAATAAAAGTGAGCATCAAAAGCAAAAATTTTAGAATTGATCTAAACTTATTCTCGGAGGATTTGATCGAATCTTTTATAGACTGAAAAGAACCGGCAATCGACAGCAGAAGCTGAAAAAAACTGTTGTTAAAATCAAAGCCAATACAGTTTGGGAAAATCCCCCAAACGACGCTCAAAGCAATGTACATTATGAGACTTGCAAATTCGATATGGTCAATCAATTTTTCGTTAGTATCATCATCGGAACCATCATCAACAACAATGATTTCAAAACGAGAATAATCTTGGCGCATGAGTGAATCGACAGTTTTGCAGATTGTTTTTTCTTCATTATGTGCCGGAATGATAACAGAAAGAAATGGTTTGTTCAGCGATTGTCCCTATTATCCTTCGTTCATATTACTCAAGCAATGCTGGTGGCACGGATGATACGACCGACACGCGTCACGCGCGAATCACCTTTTCCGGAATATACACCGGAGCCGACACGTTCCGCGTCCACCACCATACTGCGGAATTTCAGCATCCGAAATACTTTCCCGCCTTTCCCGAGACGGTCTTGCTTGAAAAGGACGGGGTCCGGAGAATCCAATTTGACCGCCACGGCTGTCAAAGCCATCGGGATCGCCGCAAGGATCAACACCGGCACCGCGATCAAAAGATCAAGCACCCTTTTCACGTGGTCACGATAAAACGGGCTTGCCGATTTTGCTTCGGGCATATCATTCTGAATCTTGTTTCCTATGTCTTTCCCCCATCACAGTCCGTGCTCCCGAAAAGCACTACTATCCCTATTTTTATTTATAGTTATAATATCACTTCTCGCAAAATTTGTCAAGCACTTTAATAAAATGCCATATTATGTAAATATGAGACGGTGGCTTGTCTTTTTTGTCAAAAAAGGGGCATTTTGGGCGCTTTTGAAAAGAATCGAAAAATGTCCGTTTTCTTTTGCCGAACGATGTTGACAAAACCTGTTTCCTGTGCTAAAATACACGCAAACCAATGTATTTGGGAGCGCAAAATCCATGAAAAACCATGAAAAAATCCTGACCGACTTCTTTGTGAAACAGTTGGAAAACATTATTTGCAGATATAAGAGCCGGTCGATCCCCGAAAATTTTCGGCGGGAGTGCGATGCTATGCCCTCTTGTCTAGAGCCCGCTTCTTCGTTTCTTTTTCCCTATCCGAGACTCGTGCTTGGCTATTATTTGCCCGCTTCACCGCATTATCACGATCCGAAAATACTCACTTACGCCAAAGAGACACTCGAGCATTTTACGGAATATATTCATGACGACGGCACGACAGACCTGCCCGTCACAAATTTCCACGATCCGGCGCAAAATTCTTTTTACGTGATCCGCTATTTGGCTGTCCCCACCGCGCTTCTCTGCCACCTGTCCGAGCATACCGAGGCAGAAGATTCCTTGCTTGCGCTTCACCGCGATGTCCTGCTGAAACTCGGCAACGCGATGGCAACGCTCGGCTTCCATACGCCGAATCATCGTTGGTTGATCAGTGCCGCACTCGCGGCCGCGGATACGGCACTCGGAGAAGATCGCTTCCGCGACGTCATCGACCGCTTCCTGATGGAAGGCATAGACTGTGACGAAAACGGCGAATATACCGAGCGCTCGACCGGCTCCTACAATATTGTTTGCGATCGCGCGTTTATAAATCTCGCGTTCTTTTTGAATGATCCTTCTTTTTTGGACTATCCGCGACGCAATCTGAATCTGATGCTCCATTTTATCGAGCCGGATTTCACCGTCAACACGTTGAATTCTTCCCGTTGGGATCAAGGCGGTCGCTATTCGATCGCGGGATATTACGCGTTCTATCTCATGCTCGCGCTGATCGACCGCAACCCCGAATTTGCCTATCTCGCGGACCGGATCTCCGATCGCTTCACGCCCTATGATTGCGCTCCGCCGTCGGATATTGAATTGCCCGCTTTCTTCTTGCTCTATCCCGAAATCGCCAAGCGTTGGGATTCGATCGAATCTCAACCGATATCCGCGGATCAGACCATCTTTTTGCCGAAAAGCCACATCGCGCGCATTTATATGCCCGATCTCAACGCGACGACCACTCTCGTTTGCACGCGGCATCCCGCTTTTTTACAGATGAATATCGGCAACTTCATTTTGCAAGCGCGCTACGCCAGCTCATTTTTCGGCGATCCGCACAGTCAGTTCCGCCCGACGGTCATTGAGCCGACAGAAGACGGCTATCGTCTGATTTCCGAGGAATCCGCCGGCTACCGCTCTCAACTTGACGAAGCGCCGGAGACCAGCGATTGGCGCCGTATGGATCACTCAAAACGGCACATCCTCAATGTGCAAACGCTTCGCCGCACGGTGACGGTGCATTTGAAAAAGGACGGCTTCGCCCTTGATCTCGACGCCGAAGGTTGTGAAAACGTCCCCACCAAATTTGAGTTCGTTTTGAACCCGGGCTATAAGCTCGACAATGAAAATTTCGCCACCATCGCCAAGCCGGGAGATTATATCTTTCTGCGCGGCGGCACGACGCGCTATTTTATCGGCGACGGCAAATATCTCGAATTTGACGGTTGCTTCGCTTCTCACACTTACGGCGAGCAAATGCGCGGTGCGTTCCCCGATGCGACAGACAAGCTGACGCTTGCCATGACGACCGTCACGCCGCATCATTCGCATATCGAAATGCACGTGAAACCGGTTTTGGAGCCCGTGCCTGAAGAAGAATAAAAGAGAGCCGAACGGAATCCGTTCGGCTCTCTTTTGTTTATTTCTTTTTGCGGAGATATTTGTCCACTTTCTCGACCATATTGTCCGGCATTTTCTTCTCCACGGGGAAGAAAACGGCGTTGACGAGCTTATCGGACAGGATCGCGATGAATTTCGCGGTGCGTTCGAGCGATTCCGCCGTCACGGTCTCGATCAGATCGTAGCGGCAATGGATCTGCGTGGTGCCGGGCGCGGCATTGCGCAAAAAGTTGATGCCCGGGATGCCTTTATCGGCGAACGGGATCGCGTCGGACGAATAGATGTCCTGCCGCACGTTCATCGGATAGCCGATCGACTTATAGAGATAAGTGATCGCGTGGCAAAGCGATTCCTCGCCCGTCACTCTCGCCTCGTCACGACCGAGCAGAGGTCCCGTCATATCGACGTTGATGCAAAGGCGAATCTTGTCGAGCAGGTCCTCGTGCGCGGCAACATATGCCTTACTGCCGAGCAGACCTCTCTCCTCCGAACCGCACCAGATGAAGCGCACGGTGCGCTTCGGAGGGTTCTCTTTGAAATAGCGAAGCATTTCGAGGATCGTCGCCGAGCCGGACGCGTTATCGAACATTCCGTGGCTGAACACGACCGAGTCGTAGTGCGCGACATAGACGATCACCTCGTCGGGATGCTCCGTGCCCGCGATCTCCGCGATCACATTCTGCGAGTCCGCCTCGCCCTCCTCCTGTTCCAGCGTGAGCCGGACTTTTTCGGGTTTTGAGGCGACCATTTCCATGGCGTCGGTCAGCCACATGCAAACGCCGGGAAGCTGACCTTTTTCGATATGCATCGGGCGAAGCATCCGCTCGTCGAGGTCCATCGTTTCTTTTGTTTCGCGGAATGTGCCGGATGTGGAAATGAAGCCCTTGACGCCCGCCGCGATCAGCTTCGCAAAGCCGTCCGCGCCGACGCCGCCGGCGATCAGAACGATCTTATCCTTGACATCCGCAAGGTCGATCGGTTCGAGTGCTTCGAGATATTTGAATTCCGCTTCGATGCCGTCTTTCGCGGCGTTGCCGGAAAAGCCGTAGCCGGAGACTTCGTATTCCCGATAGAACGGGGCGGTCACTTCCAGTTTTGCCTTTTTGATCTCATAATGCGGTGCCGAAAACGGCTCGACGGTCGGCTCCACGCCGATCGCGCGGATCTCATCCGCGAGGATCTGCGCCGCTTTTCTTTCGCCCTCAAATGTCGAAAGACGCACAAAGTTCAGTTTTTCAAGCAATGAAAACATTCTTTTTCCGCTGATATCCATATGTATTCCCTCTTTTCATTTTCGCTCGGAGTTTCTGCTTTTTATTGTAATCTTCGGGAGGGAAAAAGTCAAGATGTCTCCCCGCTTTTCTTTGCGAAAAGAAAAGCGGGGAGCGGGCTTTCTTTTTGCAATCTTTTTCTTTGCCC
>CALEJO010000084.1 GCA_937898155.1 uncultured Clostridia bacterium
GAATTTCCACCAGAACCACGAAAAGTCCCAGAACGCCGAGCCGACGTGCAAAACAAATACGCCGAACGACGCTTTGCCGAGCGCCGTGATCACCGTCCGCGCGCCCTTTCTTTCCACGCGAATCTGCATGAAAAAGAGGAGAAGCGCGATCGCCATCACGACCATGCACGGCGAAAGATAGCTGATGAGATACTCGCGGTTTTCGTAAAAGACGGAGTCTTTTTCTAATAGTCCCGCGGCAAATTGTCGTTCCGCGCGGAGCTTCCATTCCCATGCGACAAACGCGCTGAGGAAAAACGCCGGAAGCGTGACGAACGGCTTTGCCCATTTCGGCGCGCCGTAAAGCCGGAAATACGCCCCGACGACGTAAAGAATCATCAGCCATAGGCACGAATAGCCGCCGCCGAGCGCAAATTGATCCGTCCCCGTCACGAGCCGAAAGCCCGTGGCAAGCGCGAGCAGGGAGAGCATCACGGCAAGATGCCGTTTCTTGCCCAGCGAGAGAATCCCCTGATTCAAAATCGGCAGAAACGGGAACATCAGGACGTAAGCGTTGAAATACCAATATTCCTTTTTTGCCAGCGGGAAAAAGACGCGAAGCCAGTTGTCCGTGTTGATCGCGTGTGCCGCGTTTGCCGCATAAGCGGGGATCAGCGCCGCAAGCACCGTAAAAAAGGCGTTCAGCGTCACGACTTCGAGCCACAGAATGAGAAGCCGCCGCCATTTGAAATTGCTCTTGATATTCGCGAAGCCGGAGATCAGCGCGTAGCAATCGACCGCGCAATAGCCGCACACTTCGAGATACCACGCGATCTGATAATTGACGCCGAGCGCTTCCGCGTTGACGTAAACGCCGCCGTGCCCGAGAATATGGATCATCACGACCATCATCATCGAAACGACGCGAAGAAGCTCCACGCCGACATTCCGCGGCTCTTTTTGCGTCCGCGCGTCGAGCACGGGAGCCGCCGTTTGCAGTCCGTCCATTTTTTCACTTCCCTTTTCGTTTTTCTTTTGTCGTTTGGCGGACGCGATTCTCTCACCCGCGGCGAAGAAAGGCACAAGAATCCGCTTTTTTCATAAAATAATTTGGAATATGACTTGAATTCTCAAAATCTATGCAGTATAATCATAATGGAGGAGGATTTCGACTCCACGGAACGAAACCAATATCTTTTCATATAAAAAAGGAGAATTTGCCATGAAACAGTTAACCCCCATCGAACTCGGCATCGCCGGGGACGGCAAGGTTTATCGCAACCTCGCACCCGCGACGCTGGTGGAAAAAGCGCTCGCGCGCGGAGAAGGCACCCTGTCCGAAACGGGTGCGCTCGTCGTGAAGACCGGCAAATATACCGGCCGTAGCCCCGACGATAAATTCATCGTTGACACGCCCACGATCCATAACGAGATCGCGTGGGGCAAGATCAACGTGCCGATCGCCAAAGAAAAATTCGAGGCGATCAAAGCGAAAATGCTCGCGTATCTGCAAAACAAAGAGATTTATGTGTTTGACGGCTTTGCCGGCGCGGATCCCAAATATACGCAGAACTTCCGCGTCGTCAACGAGCTCGCCAGCCAGAACCTCTTCATCCATCAGCTTCTGATCCGTCCGACCGAGGAACAGCTCGATTCCTATACGCCCGATTTCACAATTTATGCGGCGCCCGGCTTCAAATGCATTCCCGAAGTGGATGGCGTGCACAGCGAAGCGGCGATCATCATCGACTATGAGGCGCACGAGGTCATCATCGCGGGCAGCCAGTATAGCGGCGAGATCAAGAAGAGCGTCTTCTCCGTCATGAACTACGTGCTTCCGAAGAACGGCATCCTTTCGATGCACTGCTCCGCCAATATCGGCGACGCGGGCGACAGCGCGGTCTTCTTCGGTCTGTCCGGCACGGGCAAAACCACCCTTTCCGCGGACCCGAACCGCAAGCTGATCGGCGACGACGAGCACGGCTGGTCCGAGGACGGCGTCTTCAATATCGAGGGCGGTTGCTACGCGAAGTGCATCAACCTCGACCGTGCGCACGAGCCCGAAATCTACGACGCGATCAAGTTCGGCTCCCTGCTCGAAAACGTCATCGTGGACGAAAACGGCAAGCCCGATTATGACGACGGCTCTCTGACCGAGAATACGCGCGCGGGATACCCTGTCGATTATATCCCGAACGCCGCGATCCCCGGCGTCGGCGGTCAGCCCAAGACGATCATCTTCCTGACGGCGGACGCGTTCGGTGTTCTGCCTCCCATCTCCAAACTCGACAACGACATGGCGATGTATCACTTCGTTTCCGGCTATACCAGCAAGCTCGCCGGCACGGAGCGCGGCATCACCGAGCCCGTCACCACATTCTCCACGCTCTTCGGCGCTCCGTTCTTCCCGCTGAATCCGTCCGTCTATGCGACGATGCTCGGCGAGAAGCTCAAAAAGACCGGCGCGAACGTCTTCCTCGTCAACACCGGTTGGTGCGGCGGCGCGGCGGGCACCGTGCCGAGAATGAAGCTCTCCTACACCCGCGCGATGGTTTCCGCGGTGCTCGCGGGCGAGCTGAATGACGTCGAATACGAAAAGGATCCGATCTTCAACGTCAACGTCCCGAAGACCTGCCCGAATGTCCCGTCCGAGATTCTGAATCCCCGCCACCTGTGGAAAGATCAGGCGAAATACGAAGAAGCCGCCAAGACGCTTGCCGGCAAATTCCGTGAGAACTTCGCAAAGAAGTATCCCGATATGCCCGCCAACATCGTTGCCGCAGGCCCGAAAGCGTAAATTTTATCAAAAAAGTTCCCCGCGATCGCGGGGAACTTTTTTATTTCCCTTTATTCTAACTCATCCAACCCGCACGCCGCGAGGTCGGCGCGATACGCCTCATAGGGCATGCCCATCATGCCCGTGCAGAAATGGTTGCGGAACGTCTTTCCGTCAAGCTCCCACTCCACCAAATACATCCGATAGGCGTCGGGATCGGCATCGCATTGAGATGCCGCCGCGTTTTCGTTTGCCGGCACGGTCAAAGTGCCCGCCGTGAGGAGCTTGCCGTCCGATGCGCGGCTCACGCGATACGATACGGTCGCTTCCCGATCGGTGTCGTTTGCCGCCACAAGCGTGATCTTTCCGTCCTTCGGCTCGGTGAACATCAAGCACACCGGCGTCTGCACGCGCTTGATATAATAATAAGCGAGCTTCGGCGCAAAATCATATCCCACCGCCGCGTCCGAGACCTGCGGCCAGCCGTCGAGCAGATTCCACCAGAGAATGCCCGTGCGGCGCCATTTCTGCGTGCGGAACAGCTCGATGAAATGTTTGAGCGCCTCCGCCTGCGAAATCTGCGACATCGCGGAATACGTTTCGATATTGTCCGGCAACGCCCCGAACATCAGCTTCACCTGTGCCGGATGCAGGCGCGCGCGATAGCGATACGCCAGCTCGCCGTCCGCCTGTGCCTCCGTCGTGTGCGCGAGCCAATGCAGGTCGATCTCGCCCTGCTCGTTCTCGATCGGCCAAAGATGATCCTCGCCGATGATTTTTTTCAGAGAGCGCACGGACGGGCAGCCGTGATAGCCGATCTCGCTCGCGAAACAGCACGGCGCTTTCTCATAATCGTCGTCTTTGAACCAGCGACGCGGTCCCCACAGATGGGCTTCCGGCGTCGGCAGACGCTTTGCATAGCTTTCCGGCGAAATATACGGCGAGCTCGGCAGATATTCGCGCGTGAAATCGTGCGTGCGCACGACCTCCGGCAGAATTTGCCGCGTCAGAATATTGTCGTTCGGATCGCGGCGATAGCCGTTCCAGCCCTCGCACGTCGCGTCACATTCGTTGTCGCCCGCCCAAAGCGCGAGCGACGGATGCTGACGGAGGCGTTTGACGACCGCGGTCGCTTCCTCCTCGATCGCGCGGCAAAAGTCCGCGTCGCGCGGATAGACTGCGCACGCCATCGCGAAATCCTGCCACACGAGAATCCCGTGCTCGTCACAAAAATCGTAAAACGCGTCGTCCGGATAGACGCTGCCGCCCCAAACGCGCACCATATTGCATCCGCTGTCATCGAGCAAAGCAAGCGCCCGCGACAGACGCGCCGCGTCCTCGCAATGGAACGGACTCAGCGGCACCCAGTTTGTGCCCATGCAGAAGATCGGACGCCCGTTCACGCGGAACGTGAAATCGCCCTCATCGCCGTGCATCGCGTCCGTCCGCGAAAGCGTGACGGTGCGGATGCCAAGCTTCGTCTTCTTCGTATCGACGAGCGTATCGCCGTGCCAAAGCCGCGCCGTCACGTCGTAAAGTGCCTGCTCGCCTTGATTTTTCGGCCACCAGAGATGGCAGTCGTTCATGCGGAACGCGAGCCGCGTATATTCGGTATGGCGCGGACAGCATTCCTCGCGGAAACGGCTTTCGCCGCACGCGCCGTCGATCTCGATGCGATATTCGCGCGGATCGTCGGCTTCGAGATTCAGCGCGAAATAGATGCGCACACGTGCCGAGCGGCGCTCGGGATCGACGGAAAGCGTAAACAAGAAGAGTTCGTCGATCGAGTCCTTCGCCTCCTCGACGAGCGTCACGGGTTTCCAGATACCGCAGGAAAGGATGCGCGGCATGATATCCCAGCCGTAGGAGTGCATCGGCTTGCGCGTGTAAAGTGCCTCGAAGCTGTAAAAGAGCGTGTGACACATCACGGGCAACCGCTTTTCACGCGCCGCGACCATCACGGGAATGAAGTGGATCACGAGCTCGTTCCGCCCGCGTCGCACGCCCTTTGCCGGCACGCGGTGCGGAATGAACATATTGTCGGTTTTTCCGATCAGCTCGCCGTTGAGGTAGATCTCCGTCAGCGTGTCGAGCCCCGCGAAGTCGAACGCCATGCGGTCGAGGTTGCCGCTCTCCACCGTGAACGTCCGATAATACCAGACGTGCGTCCATTCGTATTTCTGATACTCCCACGCGTTCGTGCCGAAATACGGATCGGGCAAAACGCCGCTTTTCCAAAGCTCCCGCAGAAAATCGCCCGGCACCTCCGCCGTCATCGGCTTGCCGACGGCTTCCGCCTGTGCGACCGTGCGCGGCGGATTCTCCATCGCGCGAAACGACGCGCTATCCGCATACGTCAGCTTCCAGCCCTCGTTCAAATTCAAAATCACCTGATCCATCTTGCCCGCCTCCACCGTTTTTTCTTCATTTTAGCATATCAAAAAAGGAAAATCAAGTTTGCCGAAAAACTTTTCTTTCCACCCTTCTTTGATGTTGACTTTTCGCGCACGCGGGGGTAAAATGGAATCAGCCGAAAGGCAAAAAACGATCTGTGAGGTATCTATGCTGTATCCGAAAAATCAAGAGAAAACGCTAAATCCCTCGCTGTTCCGCAATCCGACCGCAGAATACCGCGGCACGCCGTTTTGGGCGTGGAACTGCGAGCTGGACGAGGATTTACTGCGCAAAGAAATCGGTTATATGAAAGAAATGGGCTTCGGCGGGTTCCATATGCATCCCCGCATCGGAATGTCCACAAAATATCTGTCCGACGATTTTATGAAACTCATCTCGGACTGCGTCGATGAAGCCAAGAAAAAGGAAATGCTCGCATGGCTTTACGACGAGGATAAATGGCCGTCCGGCTATGCCGGCGGACTGAACGTCAAAGACGAAGAAAGCCGTCAGAAGTTCCTCTATTTCACCCGCGTGCCCTATCGCGACGCGGCGCTCACCGTGCCGGAGGATATCGCCGCAGCGACCGAGCCGTATCCGGCGAAATGCGTGCTTCTCGCGTGCTATGACATCGAGACCGACGAGCACGGCTATCTGCGCTCCTATCGGAAAATCGGCGTCGGCGAAAAGGCGGCACATCGCAAATGGTTTGCGTATCTCGACTACGCCGAGTGCGGTCCGTGGTTCAACGGACGGACCTACTGCGACACCCTGCAAAAGCCCGTCATCGAAGATTTTGTCAAAGTCACGCACGAGCGTTATAAAGAAGTCATCGGAAGCGAGTTCGGCAAAGCCGTCCCCGCGATTTTCACCGATGAGCCACAGTTCAAGCCGAAACGGATGCTTGCCGATGCCGACGACCGCGAGGGCGCAATCATGCCGTTCACAACGGACTTCGACGACACGTTCCGCGCGGCGTTCGGCTATTCGATCTTTGAAAAGCTCCCCGAGGTCTTCTTTGAATTGCCCGACGGCAAAAAATCGCAGGCGCGCTGGCACTTCCACGATCATTCGTCGGAGCGGTTCGCGTCCGCCTTTTCCGATACGATCGGCGCGTGGTGCGAGAAAAACGATATCGCCATGACCGGTCATCTGATGCAGGAGCCCTCGCTCTATACGCAGACGTGCTCCGTCGGCGACTGCATGCGGTCCTATCGCGGCTTCACGATCCCCGGCATCGATATGCTCGCCGACCGCCACGAGCTTTCCACCGCAAAGCAGTGTCAAAGCGCCGTGCATCAATACGGACGCGAGGGAATGCTCAGCGAGCTTTACGGCGTGACGAACTGGTATTTCGATTTCAAGGGGCACAAACAACAAGGCGATTGGCAAGCGACGCTCGGCGTCACCGTGCGCGTGCCGCATCTGTTCTGGGTTTCCATGCACGGCGAAGCCAAGCGCGACTACCCTGCCTCGATCGGCTATCAGTCGCCGTGGTTCCGCGAATATCGCTACATCGAAGACCACTTCGCCCGCGTCAACACGGTCATGACGCGCGGCAAGCCGATCGTCCGCATCGGCGTGATCCACCCCATTGAATCCTACTGGCTCTGCTTTGGTCCGCTGGCGCAGACCGGCGACGAGCGCGAGGAAAGAACCAGACGCTATGAAGATTTCCTCTCGAATATGCTGAACGCCACGCTCGACTTCGATCTGATCTGCGAATCGCTCTTGCCCTCGCAGTTCGGCGGCACCGACGGCGGCTTCCGCGTCGGAGAAATGGCGTATGAAGCGGTCGTCGTGCCCGGTCTTTCCACGATCCGCTCGACGACGCTCGACGCGCTCGAAGCGTTTGCGGAAAAAGGAGGCAAAGTCATCTTCCTCGGCGATGTGCCGACGATGGTCGATGCGATTCCCTCCGACCGCCCGCGCGCGCTCGCGGCAAAATGCCACACGATCGATTGGTCGATGAAATCACTCTTCGATCTTCTCGGCGAGCAGCGCGAGGTGCGCGTCTGCAACCGCGACCACTACCCCGCTTCCAATATTATTTATCAGCTTCGCTCCGACGGCGACAAGCGCCACATTTTCTTCTCCCATATCGAGGGACCGAAAGATCTCAAATACGAGGTGACGCCGCCCGACTATCTGAACGTCACGCTCCGCGGCGAATGGAAGCTGACGTGGATGGACACGCTGACGGGCGAGATCAAACCGCTCGCGGCGACCTACCGCCTCGGCAACACCGAATTTGCGTGGGAAGCCGGCGCGTGCGATTCCCTTCTGCTCGAACTGACGCCCGGCAGACAAACCGAGGGCGCAAACCTCCTCATCGGTCAATATCCGAGTTGGACGGCGATCGACGATCGCGCGCCGTTCACGCTCGAAGAGCCGAACGTGCTTCTTTTGGACTGCCCGCGCTATTCCGTCAACGGCAGCGAGATCCAACCCGCCGAAGAAATTCTCCGCGCCGACAACAAGATCCGCAAATCGCTCGGCATCCGTCCGCGCGCCAAGAGCATGGCACAACCGTGGGTTCAGCCGATCGACAAAAATCCGAAAGACGTCGTGACGCTTTTCTATACGTTCGATTCCGAAATCGACTACGAGGGCGCGGAGCTGGCACTCGAATCGCTCGCTTACGCGACGTCGGCCACGCTGAACGGCGTTTCCGCGGACCTCACGGATGTCGGCTGGTTCGTGGACGAGGATTCCATCCGCAAGATCAAACTTCCCGCCATCCGCAAGGGCAAGAATGAACTGACGCTCACGTATCGCTACGGCGATGTCACACAGCTTGAAAGCATTTTCGTGCTCGGCAAGTTCGGCGTCTTGTGCCGCGGGCGCATCGTCACGGTGACGACGCTGCCCGACGTGCTCGGTTTTGACGATATTGCCTTGCAGGGGCTGCCTTTCTACGGCGGCAACGTGGTCTATCATCTCACCTATGAGGGCGCGGGGCACAAGGCGCTTACCGTGCAACGCTACGCGGGCGCGGCGATCCGCGTGGACGTGGACGGCAAGCGCGTGCCCGGGATGCTGGCGTTCCCGCCGCATCGCATCAACCTCGGCGTGCTCGCTGAGGGCAAGCACCGCATCGACCTGACGCTGTTCGGCAACCGTCAGAACACGTTCGGTGCGCTTCACTCGCTCGACATCACACCGCCCTATTGCGGTCCGAACGAATGGCGCCGCGACGATGCCTATTTCGTTTACGAATATATGCTTCACGAAAACGGCATTCTCGCCTCGCCGAGAATCCTCGATCTGGAATAAAGGAAAAGGCACGGCTGATCTTTCAGCCGTGCCTTTTTGCGTATTGTCAACTTTTTCTTTGACGTCTTTCCGCTTTTTTCGGCGGCGAGAAAAGCTCAAAAAGAGCCGCTCGGATAGAAGTTTGCGCAAACTTCAAGCCGAGTGGGCGCTCCACTCAAAGTTTGTGCAAACCGAATCTTCGCGCGCCACGGATGCGTTTCTTTTGCCAAGCTTTTCTTTTCGCAAAGAAAAGCGCTACCTTATCGGATGAAATTCGTGCGGAGGCGTGGCTCTTTTTCGGGAAGAGCAATGTCCGCGCGGCGTCCCGCGTCGATCGAGCGGAGTAGCCACGCCATATTGCGCGCGAGCGTGCGCATGGTTTGTAGCCCCTCCTCATCGCGCCGCACCTCGTCCGGCGTGTTGCCGTGGACTTGATTCCAGTATTGCGACGGGACGATCGGCATATCGGACATCAGAAAATATTGATTGAGCCGTTCAAACGCCGCCGTTGCGCCGCCGCGCCGACACGAGACGACCGCCGCCGCCGGCTTATACGCGAAACGCGAGCTGCCGCTGTAAAACAGCCGGTCGAGAAAAGAGCAAAGCTGTCCCGACGCGCCGGAATAATAAACCGGCGATCCGACGATCAAGCCGTCCGCCTGCGTGAGCCGATCCGCACAGTCGTTCACGAGATCGTGATAAAAGCAAGCGCCCGTTTTGCGGCACGCGCCGCACGCAATGCACCCCGGGATCGGCTCTTTGCCGAGCCAGAGCGTTTCCGTTTCGACGCCTTCTTCATTCAGCGTCCGCGATACTTCGGCGAGCGCCGTCGCCGTGCAACCGTCGCGATGCGGGCTTCCGTTGATGAGTAAAACCTTCATATCCTGTTCCTCCGTTTGTTCTTTTCCTTCTTATTATATGGCACGCGCGCGGGAAATACAATCTTTTTTTCGGAAAGCCGCTGATTTTGTCATAAAACCCGTCCGCGCTTCATAAGGATGAAGCAAAACCGAAATCATGGGCAAAATGCGGAGGATTATATGGCAAACACCAATATTTACAGCGATATCGCGGCGCGCACCGACGGGGATATTTACATCGGCGTGGTCGGGCCTGTCCGAACGGGCAAATCGACTTTTATCAAAAAATTCATGGAGACGCTTGTGATTCCGAACATTCGGAATGAATACGACCGCAAACGGGCGCTCGACGAAATGCCGCAATCCGCGACGGGCAAGACCGTCATGACGACGGAGCCGAAATTCATTCCGGACGAGGCAGTGCAGATTTCGCTCGAAAACGGCGTCACGCTTTCCGTCAAAATGATCGATTGTGTGGGCTACATCGTGCCGGACGCGCTCGGCAATACCGAAAATGACAAGCCGCGCATGGTGATGACACCGTGGTCGGAGGAGAGTATGCCGTTCGATCAAGCGGCGGAGATCGGCACGCGCAAGGTGATCACCGATCATTCGACGATCGGCGTGCTCGTCAGTTCGGACGGTTCGTTCGGCGAATTGCCGCGCGAAAATTATGAGGAAAGCGAAGCCAGGATCGCGGCGGAGCTGAAAGCAATCCAGAAGCCGTTCGTGATCGTGCTGAATTCCGCGCGCCCCGAAAGCGAGGAAGCGGTCTCGCTGGCGCTCTCGCTCGAAGAACGCTACGGCGCGCCGGTCGCGCTCGTCAACTGCCTCGAACTCGACAAAACGGACATTCGGCACATCCTGGAACTCGTTTTGCTCGAATTCCCCGTGACGGAGATTTCCGTCCGCCAGCCGGACTTCATGAACGCGCTCGATCAAACGCATCCCGTGCATCGCGCCGTGCACGAAACGATCCTTTCCTGCTCGGCGGACGTTCATAAGACGGGCGACATCGCCGCTTGTTTTGCGAAAGCGGAGGAGAACGAATACATCAAATCGGTCCGTGTCGAAACACTGGACCTCGGCACGGGCAAAGCTACGGTCGCGCTCGACATGGAGGACGGTCTTTTCTATCGGCTGATCGGGGAACTGACCGGCTTCGCGATCGACGACGATGAGGCGCTCATGAAACTCCTCGTCGAGCTTTCCGACGTGAAAAAGCAATATGACAAGATCAAAGCGGCGCTCGACGAGGTGAACGAGAGCGGATACGGCATCGTCATGCCCGACATCCATGATCTCAAACTCGAAGAACCGAAGATGGTGAAGCAGGCGGGCGGCTACGGCGTCAAGCTCCGCGCCTCCGCGCCGAGCATCCATATGATCAAGGCGGATATCGAGGCAGAGGTCTCGCCGATCGTCGGCACCGAGGCGCAGTCCGAGGAAATGGTCGGGTTTCTCCTGCGCGAATTCGAGACCGAGCCGCAGAAGATCTGGGACACCAATATGTTCGGCAAGTCGCTTTACGAGCTGGTCAACGAGGGACTCCACGAAAAACTCGCCCATATTCCGCCGGACGCGCGCGCCCGTCTTTCCGAAACGCTGAAACGCGTCATCAACGAGGGCAGCGGCGGGCTGATCTGCATTATTCTCTGAGAAAAAATTGTTTTTTTTCAAAAAAGCCCTTGCATTTTCGGCAGGGGTGTGCTATACTGTGAAAAACTGAATAAACCACTTCGGATAGTTGAAATTTTTAAGTTGGTACAGAGCTGCCATCAAGATTTTGATTCCGGTATTTTTCGTCGGGCAAAATAACGATCGGGCTTTCTGTATGCGCAGAAAGCCCTTTTTTTGTGAAGCCCGCAAGAAAGAGGGAAGCAAATGCAATTCAAAACCAGACTGATGAATCAGGACGACGTGGAACGCGCGCTGACGCGCATCGCGCATCAGATCGTCGAAAAAAATCACGGCACGGAAAACCTTTGCCTCATCGGAATCCGCACGCGCGGCGTTCCGCTGGCGGAGCGGTTGCGGACGCAGATCGAAATCATCGAATCTGTCAAGGTGCCGGTCGGCACGCTCGATATCACGCTTTACCGCGACGATCTGACACACATTTCGGAGGACCCGCGGATCAGCGGCACGCACGTGCCGTTCGACGTGAAAAACAAGGTCGTCGTTCTGGTGGATGACGTGATCTATACGACGCGGACGGCGCGGTGTGCGCTCGACGCGATCATGGCGCTCGGCCGTCCCGCCCGCATCTATCTCGCGGTGCTGATCGACCGCGGACACAGGGAACTGCCGATCCGCGCGGACTTCATCGGCAAAAACATTCCGACGGCGAAAACGGAAATGGTCAGCGTGCTGACGCCCGAGCCGGACGGAGAACTGGCAGTCGATCTTTACGAGCTTTGAAATATTGGGCGCTTTGCGCTTGGTATAAATTTTTTGGAGGAAAAAATCATGAATCTTACTTATGGTGTGAAGGACAAGCCGTCATTCGGCAAGCTCTTCGTCTTCGCCATCCAACAGCTGCTTGCCATTTTGGTGGCGACCATTACAGTCCCCGCTTCGGTTAGCCCCGACCTGTCGCTTTCCGCGGCTCTGTTCGGTGCCGGTGTCGGCTCGATCGTCTATTTGCTCTTTACCAAGTTCAAAAGCCCTGTCTTCCTCGGCTCTTCGTTCGCGTTTATCGGTTCCATGATCGCCGCGTTTAGCGGAGCGATCTCCATGAACCTCGGCTATCTCGGTTTAGTGCTTGGTGCGGGCTTTGCCGGCCTCGTGTATGTGGTCCTCTCTGTCGTTGTGAAATTCTTCGGCACGGGTTGGATTTCGAAAATTATGCCTGCCGTCGTCATCGGTCCGACCGTCGCGATCATCGGTCTTTCCTGCGCCGGCTTTTCTGTCGGTTTGATGAATACCGGTGACTACGTAAAAGACGGTGTTGCGACCGCTTCTCCCTATGCTCTGCTTGCGTGCGCCATTCTTTCGATCGCTGTCGTTGCGCTCTGCTCCGTCTTCGGCAAAAAGACGATGAAGCTGATCCCGTTTGTGTTGGGCATTCTTGCCGGATACGCGCTTGCGCTGATCTTCACCGGCATTGGATTCCTTGCGGACGCGGATGCGCTGAAAATCGTCAGCTTTGAGCCGTTCAAAGCACTTGTGAATGACGGTGTGACGCTGAAAACCTTTCTTTCGTTGCCTGACCTGACTTTCGTGCATGCCGTCAAGGGCATCAAGGATCTTGATTTGAACTATGTCGCGCTTCTCGCGATTGCGTATACCCCTGTCGCGTTCGTGGTCTTCGCGGAGCATATCGCCGATCACAAAAACCTTTCCTCCATCATCGGTCAGGAGCTTCTCGAAGAGCCCGGACTGCACAGAACGCTTCTCGGTGACGGCGTCGGCTCAATCGCGGGCGCGTTCTTCGGCGGCTGCCCGAACACCACATACGGAGAATCCATCGCGTGTGTCGCCATTACAGGCAACGCTTCTGTTTACAGCATTCTCGCGGCGGCAATTTTGGCGCTGTGTGTTGCTTGCATCAGCCCGTTTGTGGCTCTGCTACAATCCATTCCTTCCTGCGTTTTGGGCGGTGTCACGATGACTCTTTACGGCTTCATCGCGGTTTCCGGCTTGAAAATGTTGCAGCCGCTGGACCTCAATGACAACAAAAACATTTTCGTCGTTTCCGTTATTCTGGTCTCCGGTGTCGGCGGTCTCGCGATCACATTCGGCAAGATCACGCTTACGACGACTGCTTGCGCTTTGATCCTCGGTATTCTGACCAATCTTTTGGTGAACCTCAAAAAGACCGACGCTCCCAAAGCGGAAGAAACCGCGACCGAAGAAGCTCCCGCAGATACGGAAGCATAATCCGATAAAACAGAAAAAGCCGTCCGTTTCGGACGGCTTTTTGTCTTGATTTTTGCGCGGGACGGTGATACAATAAAGAAAAAGGGGGCGGTGTCATGCGACTGTTTATCGCGATCGAATTTCCCGAGCCGGTCAAGGCGGAGCTGGAACAAAGCGCGGCGATCCTCAAAGAGAACTGCGACTCCGGCAACTTTTCCCGTCGGGAGAACTATCATTTGACGCTCGCGTTTCTCGGCGAGATCGCGCCCGCGCGGGTGAACGCGATCGAGGACGCGATGCGCGTCTGCGCCGCGCCGCCGATTCCGATCCGCATCGGCGCGTTCGGCACGTTCTCGCGCGACGGCGACTTGATTTTCCGCCGTGTCGAGGCGTCAAAGGATTTGTTCGCTTTGCAAAAAGACCTCGCCGACGCGCTCCGCGCCCGCGGATTTTCGCCCGAGGATCGCGCGTTCAAGCCGCATCTGACGATGGCACGCGAGGTCCGGCGGGATGCGACGATCCCGCTTTCGGCGCTCTCTGCGCAAGTGCCGCCGCTTTCCTTGGAAGCGACCGCGATGTCGCTGATGCGCTCGGACCGCGTCGCGGGTAAATTGGTTTATACACGGGTGGCACAGACGAATTTCACCCGATGAGAGAGGAGAATTTTATGGCAGATCAAAGACTTTCGGTCGCGATCCTCGGCTGCGGAAGCCGCGGCGCGGATACGTATGGGTATTGGTTGACGAAAAAAGAGGACCGCTTTGCGATCGTCTCGCTTTGCGAGAAAAACGCGGAACGTCTGCGGTTGACGCGTGAGCGTTTCGGCGTGCCGGCGGAGGCGTGCTTTACGGATGAGACGGCGTTTTTCGCCGAAAAGCGCGCGGACTTGCTCGTGATCGCGACGCAGGACGCCGACCACGTGCGGCATTGTCTCAGCGCGCTGGCGCTCGGCTATCACGTTCTGCTCGAAAAGCCGATCACCAAGAAAAGGGAAGAGTGCGAGGCGCTTTTGGCGGCGCAGAAGGCGTCGGGCAAGCAGGTGCTCGTTTGCCACGTGCTACGCTACGCACCCGCGTTTTTGAAAGCGGCGTCGCTGATCGACGAGGGCGCGATCGGTCGGCTCGTGGCGATCGATGCGACGGAGCAGGTCGCGTATTGGCATCAGGCACACAGCTTCGTGCGCGGCAACTGGCGCCGCGACGACGAGACCTCGCCGATGATCCTTGCGAAATGCTGTCACGACCTCGATTTATTGCAGTTTTACGCGAAAGCGAAATGTGTCAGCGTGTCTTCCGTCGGCGATCTGACGTTCTTCTCGCCCGAAAACGCGCCCGACGGCGCGACGGCGCGTTGTCTCGATTGCCCGCACGTCGAAACGTGCCCGTATAGCGCCAAGCGCATCTATGCGCTTTCTCAGAACTGGCCGACGAACGTGATCACGCTTGCGCGCCCCGTCACGGAGGAAGCGATCGAAACGGCGCTTCGCGAGGGACCTTACGGGCGATGCGTATTCTATTGCGACAACAACGTCGTCGATCATCAGCTCACGTCGATGACGTTTGAAAACGGCGTCAAGGCGACGCTGACGATGACGGCTTTCACCGCGCACGGCGGACGCATCTATTATTTCCGCGGCACGCACGGCGACTTGATCTTGGACGAGGATGCGGGCTATGTTCGGCTCCGCCCGTTCGGCGCGGAGGAACAAACATGGCAGATCCGCGATCTCGGCGCCACAGGGCAGGGACACGGCGGCGGCGACAGCGGTCTTGTCGATACGCTTTACGACGCGGTGACGCAAGGCGCAAACAGCCAAACGGCACTGGAAGCGTCGATCGAAAGCCATCTGATGGGCATCGCGGCGGAAAAGTCGCGGCTTGCCGACGGCGCGCTGACGCTCGTGCATTGAAAAAGAATAGAAAAAGGCACCCGTGCGGGTGCCTTTTTTGTTATTCGATGATGAGTTCATGCACG
>CALEJO010000085.1 GCA_937898155.1 uncultured Clostridia bacterium
AGCGCCGTGAAATCGCCGCCGTCGTCGATCATGACGTCGGGATGGCAGGAAAGCGCCGCCACCAGATGCTCGGTATAAGTTTTTTCGTCCGCGCCGTGGAGCGCGAAGACGTTTACGCCCAGCTCGGAAAGCGCCGCCGCCACGTCGTCCTGCGTGGAAAGGGGATTACAGCCCGTCGAATAGACCTCGGCGCCGCCCGCGCGGAGCACGGTGGCGAGATACGCCGTCTTGGCTTCGAGGTGGATCGACATGGCGATCTTTTTGCCCGCGAAGGGCTTCGTTTGCTCGAATTCGCGCGCGATCGCGCTCAAAACGGGCATATAGCTTTTGACCCAGTTGATTTTTTCGTGCCCGCTCGGAGCGAGCGACGCGTCGCGGATGATACTCATAAGCAATCCTTTCAAAACGTGACACGTTCGATCGAACGCGCTTTTTTGGTTTCCCGATCGACCTCGACCAGCACGCCGTGTGCCGTGACGGGGGCTTGCGACGGGAGAAATTTGACGGGAAGTCCCGTCGTCATTTTTTCGATGATGCACGAGGGCTCAATGCCGAGGACGCTGTTTTGCGGCCCACACATCCCGACGTCCGTGATATAGGCGGTGCCGCGCGGCAAAATCTGCTCGTCCGCGGTCATAACGTGCGTATGCGTGCCGAAAAAGAGCGTCAGCGCGCCGTCGAGCGCAAAGGAGAGCGCCTGCTTTTCCGACGTCGCCTCCGCGTGGAAGTCCAGCACGGAAAGGTCGTATTCCCCCTCGTAGCGTTTGAGCAGCCGCCGCGCCGCGAAAAACGGGTTTTCCAGCGGCTCCATTTCGACGACGCCGAGCAGATTCAAAACGAGAATCCGCATTCCGTCGGCGTCGATCAGCGCGGCGCCGTCGCCCGGCACCTCCGGCGGATAATTCGCGGGGCGGAGAATCCTCGGATTATTTTCAAACAGCGCCTTTGCCTCGTAGCGTTTGAACGCGTGATTGCCCGTCGTGATGACGTCCGCGCCCGCCGAAAAGAGCATTTCCGCCGATTCGGCGTCGATGCCGTTCTGCGCGGCGCTGTTTTCGCCGTTGACGACGGTCAGCGAAACGCCGTGCGCTTTCTGAAACGCCCGCAAATGATTTTTAAGGTAGACGCAGGAGGAGAGGCGGCTCACATCGCCGAGTGCCAAAATGCGAAACGGTTCTGCCATTCGTTTGCCTTTCTATGATTCGACAGTTTACTTCGAGTTTCATTGTATCACAGTTTTCCCGCAAATTCCATACCTGACGGGAAATTTTTCAAAAACTTTCTTTTTTCGCGCGCGAAAAAAGAAATATGTCTTGACTTTATATTTAATGTATATTATAATATATATAATAATAAGGCAGATTCTGTCTTTCACGCAGAAAAGAGGGTGCAACGTGAATTCAAATCAATCCTATCAGGAAATCTGGGCGATCGTGCGGGACGAGCTCGCAAAGCAGTATAGCGACGCCGTGATGGAGCTGTGGTTCAATCACTTCGAGCTGGTCTATCTCGACGAAAAGGACGCGCTGCTGACGACGACGAGCGAGGGATTCGTATCGATCCTGAATCGCAAATACGCGCCGGAGATCGCCAAACTTTTTGAACGCACGCTCGGATTCCCCGTCCGCGTGCGGATCTACGCCAAGGAGGGCTTTCAGCTTTCCGCGGCGCTCACAGACACGGTTTCCGATCCCGCGCCGGAACCGGCGACCAACGCGCCCCGCACCGAGGACGCGCGCCCCGACGCTTACGTTTACGAAAACGACTATACCTTTGAAAACTTCATCGTCGGCAGCTCCAATAAGCTCGCGCACGCGGCGTCCGTCGCGGTCGCCAATCACCCGACGGCATATAATCCGCTCTTTCTCTACGGCGCGAGCGGGCTCGGCAAAACGCATCTGATGAAAGCGATCGCCAATGAGCTCAAACGCACGCGCCCCGGCTTCAATATCATCTTCGTCCGCGGCGAGGACTTCACAAACGAGCTGATCCGCGCGATCGAAAAGAAAACGACCGCGCAGTTCAAGGAAAAATACCGCAGTGCCGACATCTTGCTCATCGACGATATCCACATCATCGCGGGCAAGGTCTCGACGCAGGAGGAATTCTTCCACACGTTCAACGCGCTTTACGATGCCGACAAGCAGATCGTTCTGACGTCCGACCGTCCGCCGAAGGACATCGTGCATCTCGAAGAACGCATCCAGAGCCGCTTTGAGGGCGGTCTGATCGTCGATATCCAGCCGCCGGACACCGAGCTTCGCATCGCGATCCTCAAACGCAAGGCGATGATCATGAACATCGACCTTTCCGACGACGTATTGACGTTTCTCGGCGAGAACGTGAAAAACAACATCCGCCAGCTTGAAGGCGTCATCAAAAAGCTCGGCGCATACAGCTTTGTCAACGGCGTGCCGATCACGGTCGATATCGCCCGCTCGGTCCTTTCGAGCGTGATCTCCGGCGTCGTGCCGCCCACGCTCGTCGCGGAGCAGGTCATCGAAAACATCTCGAAGCGCTACGGCGTATCCGTCGAGGACATCAAAGGCAAAAAGCGCACGCAGGAGATCGCGATGGCGCGGCATATCGCCATCTACGTCATCCGCCGCGTGACGAACATCTCTCTGCAAAACACCGCCAAGATTTTCGGGCGCGATCATACGACGATCCTTTCGTCGATCGACGTCATCAATAAGCGCATCGCGGAGGACAGCTCGTTTGAATACGAGATCAGCGATATCTGCGGGGAATTCACCTCGTAAATTTCGGTGAATTTCGTTTTCCTCCCACGGTGGAAAACAATCGAAAAGAGTGCGTGGCGCGTTCTTTTCCGTGCGGAAAAGTCGGAGAAAACGAACGGAAAAAATTTTTATTTTTCGTTCTTTTTGCCGCAAACGGAGCCGACTCGGAATTCTCCCGAAATTTTTCCACATTTTCTTCTTTTCCACCGCACCTTTTCCCGTTCTTTTCAACGGACGACCGACGGGCGTTTTTTCTCCACAAAAAGCGCACAATTTCCGACACGTTTTCCGATCGCTTTTTCATCCGATCGCAGCGGCAATTTTCTTTCCGGTCGCTCCCTTTTCTCGGTTTTCCCGATTTTCCCCCGTCTCTACCGCTACTACTACCAATAGCTTTTCTATTCTGTTCTCTTGCGCAGAAGCGCAAATCGGCTTGTGTAAAAAAAAGATTTCGATATATTTTCGGAGGTAATTTTTATGAAGGTCACATTCAAAAAGGACGAACTTTTGCTCGCCATCACCAAATCGCTCGGTTGTGTCTCCACGGAAAAGACGATCAACGCCATCGAGGGCATCCTGCTGACGACGATCGGGGACAAAAAGTGCCTAATTTGCGCTTACGACCTCGAAAAAGGCATCAAGATCACCGTTGCGGCGAACGTGTTGAGCGGCGGTTCGATCATCATGAACGGCAATAAGCTGTCGAGCATCGTCAAATATATGCCCGGCAACGTCACGATCGAAACGGAAGAAAACGAAGAATCCGGCATGGCGACGGTTTCGAGCGGCCGCTCGAAATTCCAAATGCATTATCTGCCCGGCGATTCGTTCCCGCAGATGCCCGAGTTGAATCCGGACCGTCGGTTCGCGATCCCGCAGAAAATGCTGAAAAATCTGATCGACCGCACGGTCTTCTCCGTCTCGACGGATGAAACGCGTCCGGCGCTGATGGGACTTTGCTTTGAAGTCAACGAAAATCAGATCAACGTGATCGGATGCAACGGCTATCGCCTCGCCATCCGAAAGGTGAATATTCCGACGGGCATTTTCGCCAAGGGCGGCGAAACGGAAATCAGCTTCATCGTGCCCGGAAAGACCGTGCAGGAGCTTTCGCGTCTCTTGGAAGACAAGGACGATCTCATTCAGTTCTCGCTGACGAGAAAGCACGCGCTGTTCCACTTCGGCATCAAATGCGGCACCGAGGAAAAAGAGGCGATCGTCTTCACACGTCTGATCGACGTGCCGTATATCGAGTATCGCCGCTTTATTCCGAAAGAAAACAAGACGTTTGTCACGCTGAACCGTGACGCGCTGGAAGACGCGCTGGAACGCGCGGCGATCGTCACAGAAGAACGTGTCGCGGGACAGGTCAAAAGCTCCGTGAAGTTCGATTTTGCGGGCGACGTGCTGAATATCAGCGCACTCTCCGCGGCGGGCAACTTCTTCGACGAGATCAATGTGGAAAAGACGGGCGACGACCTTTCGATCGCGTTCCCGTGCAAATATATGATCGAAATTCTCCGCGCGGCGGACGATGAGGAGATCAAGCTCTCGCTGACCTCGTCGTATATGAGCATGGTGATCGAGGGCGCGACGGAAAAAGAGGACGGCTCGGAATTTCTCTATCTCGCGCTTCCGATGAAAACGAGAGAATAACCCATGTATCTCGACTGTGCGATATTTGAGAATTACCGCAATATCGGGCATTATCCGTTTTCCTTTGATAAAGGGATCAATATTCTCTACGGCAAGAACGCGCAGGGCAAAACCAACGTCGTCGAGGGCATTTATCTATTCAGCGCAGGCAAGAGCTTTCGCCACGCGCGCGAGCGGGATTTGATTCTATCGGATAAAAATTTCTCGCAAGTCAGCATTTCTTATGTGGATTCCGTGCGGGAGAATAAAATGTCGATGCGATTTTTCCGCGAAATGTCGAAAGAAATGTTCAAAAACGGCGTGAAAATCGGGCGAATGTCGAATTTCATCGGCAATTTCAAGTCCGTTCTGTTCTGTCCCGAGCATCTGTCGATCGTAAAGGACGAGCCGGCGGAGCGACGCACGTTTTTGGATAACGCAATCTCGCAGATCGACCGCCCCTATCTCGCGGCGCTGATGGAGCATAAAAAACTGCTCGAACAGCGCAACGCGCTTCTGAAAAACGCCGAGCAGGCGGGCGAGAGCTTCGCGCTGACGATCGAAGTGCTGTCCGAAAAGCTCGCCGACAGCGCCGCCATGATCACGGCGGCACGCGCGAAGTATCTGACGCGGCTCTTTGCGCTCGTCAACGGCTATTTGCAGGAAATGACGGGAAAAAGGGAAAGCGTGACATTCCGCTATCTTTCGCATATCTCGGAAACGGACGATACGGAGGCGCTCTTCGACGTCGAAGAAAACCGCAAAAAATACCGCACGGTGCTGACGAAGGACGTCGCCAAGGAAACCGTGATCGGCTCGACGATCGGCGGTGCGCACCGCGATGATTTCGAGATCCTGCTCAACGGCATGAACGCGAAAATTTTCGCGTCGCAGGGGCAACAGCGCAGCATCGCGCTTTCGATGAAGCTCGCGGAGGGCGAAATTTCGCGGGAGGAGAGCGGGGAATATCCCGTTTTTCTGCTCGACGACGTGCTATCCGAGCTGGACCGCGAACGGAAAGAATACGTGCTGTCCGAGCTTCACGACCGGCAGGTGATTCTCACGACCTGCGACGAAAACGACTTCGCCGGCATCGGCAACACGACGAAAATTTACGTGGAAAACGGCAATTACTTTTATCAATAAGGAACGCATTATGTTTTTACACATCGGCAATCACAAAAACGTTCGGCTCGACGAGATCGTCGGTATCTTCGATACGGATACGGCGACGATCGCCAAGCAGACGAAGCAATATCTCGCGGACTGTGAAAAGCGCGGTGAGACGGTCAACGTGACGACCGAGCTCCCGAAATCGTTTGTGCTGACCGCGAAAAACGGCAAAAATACGGTCTATTTTTCTCAGCTTTCCGTCAAAACGCTCTGTGCGCGCGCGGAAGGCAACGATATCTGACAAAAGCAAATCAAGTGGGAAAGGAACACACTATGGCAGAGAACATCATCACGGAAAACAAGCCCTACGAGGATAGTCAAATTCAGGTTTTGGAAGGGCTGGAAGCGGTTCGCCGGCGTCCCGGCATGTATATCGGAACGACGTCGCAGCGCGGTCTGCACCATCTGATCTACGAGATCGTCGATAACTCGATCGACGAGGCAATGGCAGGCGTCTGCTCGGAGATCGACGTGGTCTTTCATCCGGACGGGAGCGTTTCCGTGCAGGATAACGGGCGCGGCATTCCGGGCGGTATGAATGAAAAGCTCGGCATCCCGACGACGGAGGTGGTGTTCACCGTTCTGCACGCGGGCGGCAAATTCGGCGCGGGCGGCTATAAATTCTCGGGCGGTCTGCACGGCGTCGGCGCGTCCGTCGTCAACGCGCTTTCCGTCTGGACCGAGATCGAAAACTGCCACGCGGGGCAGATGTATACCGAGCGATTCGAGCGCGGCAAGGTCGCGCGTCCGTTCGCGCACGTCGGTCCGTGCGGCGAAAAGCACGGTCTTTACGTCCGCTTCATGCCCGATCCCGAAATCTTCACCGAAACGACCGTATTTGACTACGATACGATCCTCAACCGGATGCGCGAGCAGGCGTTCCTTAACGCGGGCGTCCGCATCCGCGTGCGCGATGAGCGCACGGAGAACGTCACGGAAAACGACCTCTATTACGAAGGCGGCGTCAAGAGCTTCGTCGAATATCTCAACGGGCTCAAACGCTGTGAAACGCTGCATGACGTGATCTATATGACGACCGCGACGGGCGATAAGACCGCCGAGATCGCGTTCCAGTATAACGATACCTATAACGAAACGGTGATGTCGTTCGCCAATAACATCATCACGCCCGAGGGCGGCACGCACGAGGACGGCTTCAAAACGGCGCTCACGCGTGTGATCAACAATTACGCGAAAAAGCGCAACCTGCTCAAAGAAAACGACCCCGCGCTTTCCGGCGAGGACGTGCGCGAGGGCATCTGCGCCGTCATCTCCGTCAAGCTCGAAGAGCCGCAGTTCGAGGGGCAGACCAAGGGGCGCCTCGGCAACTCCGATATGCGCGGCTTCGTCAGCACGCTCGTGACGACGAAACTGAACGAAGTCTTTGAAGAAAATCCCGCGATCGCGAAGGCGATCATCGAAAAGGCGATCTCCGCGTCGCGTGCCCGCGAGGCGGCGCGCAAGGCGCGCGAATCCGTCCGCCGAAAGACGGGACTCGAATCGGGACAAATGCCCGAAAAATTGCAGGACTGCAACGAGCGCGATCCCTCGCTGTGTGAGCTTTACGTGGTGGAGGGCGACTCCGCAGGCGGCTCCGCGATCCAGGGACGCGATTCGCGCTTCCAGGCGATCCTTTCCATGTGGGGCAAAATGCTGAACGTCGAAAAGGCGCGCGCCGACAAGATTTACGGCAATGACAAGCTCTATCCGCTGATCGTGGCGCTCGGCACGGGCATCGGCACGGAATTCAATCCCGAAAAACTGCGTTATCATAAAATCATCATCATGGCGGATGCCGATGTGGACGGCGCGCATATCCGCACGCTGCTGCTCACGTTCTTTTTCCGCTATATGCGTCCGCTGATCGAAAGCGGCTACGTCTATTCCGCGGTGCCGCCGCTTTATAAGCTGACGCGCGGCAAAACGGCGCGCGTGGCATACAGCGACGAGGAGCGCGACCGCATTTCCTCCGAGATGCGCGAGGGCAATCCGAACGTGAAGATCGACATTTCGCGCTTCAAAGGTCTCGGCGAAATGGATCCGCACGAGCTGTGGGAGACGACGATGGATCCCGAAAAGCGCACCCTGCGCCGCATCACGCTCGACGACGCGATGAAGGCGGACGAGATCTTCACCGTGCTGATGGGCGAGGACGTCGAGCCGCGCAAGGACTGGATCGAACAAAACGCGCAATACGCGCTGAATCTGGATATTTAAGGGGGCGGGCAAATGGCAACGCACAACAGAGACTATAAGCCCGAGGAGATCGCGTTTCCGAATCAAGTGATCACGGAATCCGAGCTCGTCGGGGAAATGCAGAAATCCTATATCGAATATGCCATGTCCGTCATTGTCGGACGCGCGCTTCCCGACGTGCGGGACGGACTCAAACCCGTGCATCGCCGCATCCTTTACGCGATGTATGAGGACGGACTGACGTCCGATAAACCGTTCAAAAAATCCGCGACCTGCGTCGGCGACGTGCTCGGTCGGTATCATCCGCACGGCGACGCGTCGGTTTATGACGCGATGGTGCGTCTGGCACAGGACTTTTCCATGCGCTATATGCTCGTGGACGGACACGGAAACTTCGGCTCCGTGGACGGCGATCCGCCTGCCGCTTACCGTTATACGGAAGCGAGAATGAGCAAGATCAGCAACGAAATGCTCCGCGATATCGACAAAGACACCGTCGATTGGGACCCGAACTTCGACGAATCGCGCAAGGAGCCGCGCGTGCTTCCGTCGCGTTTCCCGAATCTGCTCGTCAACGGCAGCTCGGGCATCGCGGTCGGCATGGCGACGAATATCCCGCCGCATAATCTCACCGAAGTCATCAATGCCTGCGTCTGCCTGCTCGATAACCCCGAGGCGACGCTCGAAGACCTGATGGAGCATATCCAGGGACCGGACTTCCCGACCAAGGGCATCATCATGGGACGCTCCGGCATTCGCCAGGCATACGCGACCGGTCGCGGCAAGATCATTGTCCGCGCCCGCACCGAATTTGAGGAATACGGCAAGGACGGCCGCACCCGCATCATCGTCACGGAGCTTCCGTATCAGGTCAATAAGCGCCAGCTCATCAAAACGATCGCGGAGCAGGTCAAGGATAAACGCCTCGACGGCATTTCCGACCTGCGCGAGGAAAGCGACCGCAACGGGATGCGCGTCGTGATCGAGCTGAAACGCGACGCCAATCCGCAGATCGTGCTGAATCACCTTTACGCGCAGACGGCGCTGCAATCGAGCTTCTCGATCATCATGCTCGCGCTCGTCGATAACCAGCGCCAGCCGAAAATTCTCTCGCTGAAACACATTCTGACGGAATATATCAAGTTCCAAGAGGAGTTGATCATCCGCCGCACGAAATTCGACCTCAAAAAAGCGCTCGAACGCGCGCACCTGCTCGAAGGGCTTCTCATCGCGCAGGACAATATCGACGAGGTCATCCACATCATCCGCACGTCCTACGACGACGCGAAGGAGCGCTTGATGGCGCGCTTCGGGCTCGACGACGTGCAGGCGCAGGCGATCCTCGATATGCGACTCAAAGCGTTGCAGGGGCTCGACCGCGAGAAGCTCGAAACCGAGCATCGCGAGCTGGAAGAGCGGATTGCGTATTATCGCAACCTGCTCGAATCCGAGGAAATGCTCCGCGGCGTGCTGAAAGACGAGCTGATCCAGATCCGCGACAAATACGGCGACGAGCGCCGCACGGAGATCCAAAACGTCGAAAACGAGATCGACATGGAAGACCTCATCGAGCGGCACGAATGTGTCATCACGATGTCGCACGCGGGCTATATCAAGCGTGCACCCGCCGCCACCTATTCGGCACAGCACCGCGGCGGCAAGGGCATCATCGGCATGACGACGAAGGAAGAAGATTTTGTGGAAAGCGTGATGGTCGCGCATTCGCACAGCAATCTGCTTCTCTTCACGACCGCCGGCCGCGTCTATATGAAGAAAGCATATCAGATTCCCGAGGCGTCGCGCACGGCAAAGGGCACGAACGTCGTGAACGTGATCGAAGTCCAGCCCGGCGAAAAGGTGACGGCGATCCTTCCCGTCAGCGAATTTGCCGAGAACGAATATTTCGTCATGGTGACGAAGGGCGGCGTCGTCAAACGCGCGAACGTCAAGGACTTCGAGTATCAGCGCCGCGGCGGCAAGATCGCGATCAACCTCGACGAGGGCGACGGACTGCTTTACGTCCTGCACACCGCGGGCGACAGCGACGTCGTGCTGGCAACGCACGAGGGCAAGGCGGTCCGCTTCAAGGAGACCGACGCGCGCGTCATGGGACGCACGGCGCACGGTGTGCGCGGCATCCGTCTGCACGACGGAGACTACGTCGTCGGCGCGGTCGTCGTGGAGGAGGATAAGGACCTCATCACGCTGACGGAGAACGGCTTCGGCAAGCGCAACGACTTCAAGGGCTTCACGGCGCACAGCCGCGGCACGCTCGGCGTCAACTGCCAGAAGATCACCGAAAAGACCGGCAAGCTCGCCGGCATCGCGACGGTGAACGCCAAGGACGACCTGCTCATCATCACGAGCGACGGCACGATGATCCGCACTCCCGCTTCGGATATCCCCGTTTACGACGGCAAGAGCACCGCGGGCGTCATCATCATGCGCCTGTCGGGCGACGCGAAGATTTACAGCTTCGCCGTCACGAAGTCCGAGGAGGAGCAGGAGGCGGAGATCGAAGCCGCCGCCGCGGAAGACGAAAAAATGCAATCGGAATCCGCCGTTTTCCCGCAGGAAGACGACGAAACAGATGAATAAAACGTGAGAAAGGAAGCAAGCTATGGCAGATAAGAAGAAAAAAGGCGCGGTCGCCTCTCCGGTTTCCGCGGAGGATAAGAAAAAAGCCCTCGCCACCGCGCTCTCGCAGATCGAAAAGGATTTCGGCAAAGGCACGATCATGAAGCTCGGCGAAAACGCGCGCATGAATGTCGAAGCGGTGCCGACGGGCTCGCTGACGCTCGACCTCGCGCTCGGCATCGGCGGCGTGCCGCGCGGCAGAATCATCGAAATTTTCGGGCCGGAATCGTCCGGCAAAACGACCGTGGCGCTCCATGTCGCGGCGGAAGTGCAGAAAATGGGCGGCGAGGCGGCGTTCATCGACGCGGAGCACGCGCTCGATCCCGTCTACGCCAAGGCACTCGGCGTGAACATCGACGAATTGCTCGTTTCTCAGCCGGACAGCGGCGAACAGGCGCTCGAAATCACGGACGCGCTCGTTCGTTCGGGCGCGGTGGACGTTGTGGTCGTGGACTCGGTGGCGGCACTCGTGCCGCAGCAGGAGATCGACGGCGAAATGGGCGCGTCCCACGTCGGCTTGCAGGCGCGGCTGATGAGCCAGGCGCTCCGCAAGCTCTCCGGCTCCATCTCGAAAACGAACTGCGTCGTCATCTTCATCAACCAGCTCCGCGAAAAGGTCGGCGTGATGTATGGCAATCCCGAAACGACGCCCGGCGGCAGAGCGCTGAAATTCTATGCGTCCGTCCGCATCGATGTGCGCAAGAGCGAGAACCTCAAACAGGGCGAGGAGACCTACGGCAACCGCGTCAAATGCAAGGTCGTGAAAAACAAGGTCGCGCCGCCGTTCCGCAAAGCGGAATTTGACATTCTCTACGGCAAGGGCATCTCCAAGGCGGGCGAGATCCTCGAGCTCGGGCTCGAACTCGGACTGCTCCAAAAAAGCGGCTCGTGGTTCTCCTACGAGGGCGAAAAGCTCGCGCAGGGCAAGGAAAACGTCCGCAAAGCGATCGAGGACGACAAGAAACTGCAAAAAGAACTCGAAGACAAGATCCGCGCGCAGGCGCAGAACATCGACCTCGGCGGAGAAGAAGCGTATGCGCTCGATGCCGACGGCGAGGACGGCGCGCCCGACGAAGAATTCGACATCCGTCTGCTCGACATCGAAAACGACGACTGATGGACATCACCGTTAGCCGATTTACGGCGATCGCCGGCGGCGCGAAGATCGCGCTGACGGTGGAGCTTTCCGAGGACAGAGAGCGGCAGACGATCACGGGCGCGATCCTCGCGGAAATGATCCCGGAACTGCATCTGCCGTGGGAGATCGAAGCGCCGTTTTCGCTCGACCGCGATACGTGCGACGCGCTGTTATTTCAGATGAAAAAAACGGCGGCGATCGAAAAGGGGATTTCCCTCATCGACTATGCGCAATGCACAGAAAAGTCGATGAAAAATAAGCTCATGCTCAAAGGATTCCCGCGGGAAGCGGCGGAGGAAGCGGCGGCGTATCTCGCCGCGCACGGCTGGATCGACGAGCGGCGGGACGCGACGTTTTTCGTCGAAACGCTCGCCACGCATAAGAAATTCGGCAAAAGCCGCATCCAAAAGGAGCTATACGCCAAGGGCTTTGCGTCCGAGGTGATCCGCGAGGTGCTCGCGGAGCTCGAGTTTGATTTTTCGCAAACGTGCGCGGAGCGCATCCGCGGGCTCGGCGGCGCGGAGATTTTTGCCGACCGCGAGCGCAAACAAAAGGCCGTTGCGGCGCTCTTTCGCTACGGATTTTCGTTTGACGATATCCGCGAAGCGCTGACGGTATTACAAGAAGAGGAATAGGAGATCGGAAATGCAACTCAAAATCAGCAACTATATTGACGATCACGCGAGCGAGATGATCGCGTCGCTTTCTAAACTCGTCGCCGTGCCGAGCGTGCGCGGCAAAGCGGAGCCGGGAATGCCGTATGGCGCAGAGCCGGCGCGCGCATTGGATACGATGCTTCATTTGGCGGAGGGATTCGGCTTTTCCGTCAAAAATCACGAAAATATCATGGGGACGATCGACTTCGATCCCGAAAAGCCGACGACGCTCGGCGTTCTGTGCCACCTCGACGTCGTGCCGGAGGGCACGGGCTGGTCGAATCCGCCCTATACGCTGACGCTTTCGGGCGGAAAGCTCCTCGGACGCGGCTCGGCGGACGACAAAGGCCCCGCGATCGCGGTGCTGTTCGCGATGCGCGCGCTCCGCGAGTGCGGCTACGAGCTTTCGCAGAACGTCCGCTTCCTCGTCGGCACCGATGAGGAATGCGGCTCCTCCGATCTGGAATATTACCGCAAAAAAGAGACGCTTCCGCCGCGCGTATTCACGCCCGATGCGGCGTTCCCCGTCATCCATCTCGAAAAGGGACATATCCGCGGCAAGGTCGTGAAAAAAATTCTCGCCGACGGGCAGAGAACGGTCGTTTCCGCTTCGGGCGGCACGGTCGTCAACGCGGTGCCGGATCGCGCTTACGCGACGCTGCGCGGCTTCTCCGACGAGGAGCTGGCGATGGCGGAGACGGCGCTTCCCGAGGGCATCACCATTGAATACAAAAAGACGGACGACGAGGTTGCGCTGACGGTCAAAGGCGTTTCGGCGCACGCGTCGTTCCCGCAGGCGGGCAAAAATGCCGTCACGGCGCTCTTCCGTTATCTCGGCACGCTCCGCACGGACGACGGCACGGGCGCGCTCTTTGATACGCTCTCGAACGTATTCCGCTACGGCGAGGCAGGCGGCGAATCGCTCGGCATCAGCATGAGCGACGAAAAATCGGGCAAGCTGACGTTTGTATGCAGCGTCTTTCACTTCGACGAGGGCAGCTTCGAGGGCAGCTTCGACAGCCGTTTCCCGATCTGCGCGACCTCCGCAAAGATCCGCACGAAGCTCGAAAAGGTGTTCACCAAGGCGGGGCTCACGATCGACGAATGGAACGCGAACGAGCCGCATTACGTGGACGAAAACAGCGAATTTATCCGGACGCTTCTCGACGTTTATACGGAGATCACGCACAAAAAAGGCGAGTGCGTCGCCATCGGCGGCGGCACGTATGTGCATAATGTCGAAGGCGGTGTCGCGTTCGGCGCGGAGCATCGCGGCGTGGACAATCACGTGCACGGCGCGGACGAGTTTTTGCCGCTTGAACATTTCCTGCTCAACGCGAAGATTTACGCCGAAGCCATTTTGCGTCTTTGCAAATAAAAAATCGAGCACCTGCTTTGTGCGGGTGCTCTTTTTCGCAAGGAAGAGAACATTTTGATGAGGAGCTTTTTATGAAAATCACCCTGTATACGACCGACGCGGAGAAGCGGCTTGCCGTGACGCCGGCGACCGACATGGCATTCCGCGACTGCGACGTGATTGAGGAGCAAAATCACCCCGGCGACGTGGAGGCGTGGCTGATCAACATTCGTCCGGAGCTGAAATATCAGACGTTCGGCGGGATCGGCGGCGCGATCACCGACGGTGTGGCGCGTGCGTGGCGTGCGCTCTCGCCCGAAAAGCAGGCAGAAACGATCCGCTTGCTCTTCGATCCGGAGACCGGCGCCGGCTATTCGTTCGTCCGGCTTTCGATCGGCTCCTGCGATTTTTCATTTGACGATTATACTTATGTCGCTGAGGGCGACAGAACGCTGGACAGCTTTGACCTCTCGCACGATTGCGAAGCGATCTTTCCGATGGTCAAGGCGGCGGAGCAATACACGAAGCTGACGCTGCTTGCGTCCCCGTGGTCGCCGCCTGCCTATATGAAAACGTCGAACAGCCGCATCGGCGGCCATCTGCGTCGGGACTGCTATGCCCTGTGGGCTTCTTACTTCGGCAAATATATCGACGCTTGCCGCGAAAACGGCATCCATATCGACTATGTCACGATGCAGAACGAGCCGCGTCACCATCAGACATGGGAATCCTGCCTCTATACGACGGAGGAGGAGAGCGATTTTCTCGGCGATCTCGGCAGGGAGCTTTCGCCGCGCGGCGTGAAAATCCTTTGCTATGACCATTGCCGTGAGCGGGCATACGAGCGTCTGCGCGACATCCGCGGCGGCGCAAACGGCGCGTTTCTTTCCGGCGTGGCGCACCACTGGTATTCGGGCGATCATTTTGAGGACTTGCGTGTGATCCGTGACCGCTATCCGGAGATGCTGAATGTGGCGAACGAAAGTTGCCGCGGCGTGAAGACGAGCGGGATTCATCCGGAATACGAGCTTGCGACGGCGGAAGCGTTTGGCCACGATATGATCGGCAATTTCGCAAACGGCACGCATTACTATGCCGACTGGTGCATCGCTTTGGACGAGAAAAACGGGCCTTATCACAATCGGGAAAACCGCGGGGCGTGGGACGACACGCTCGTTTATTGCGACGGCGCGCACGACGAAGTGATCTGCCGGCTGGGATACTATTATGTTTCCCATATCGGGCGCTTTGTTCGTCCGGGCGCCAAGATCATCGGGATCGGGACTTACACGAGCCGTCTGGAAGCGTGCGCGTTTGAAAATCCGAACGGGCGCATCGTGCTTGTGGTGCTGAATCGCACCGACGGCGCCGTTCCGTTTGTCGCCCGTTTGGAAAATTTCTCGCACAAGGTCGTGGTCGAGGCACATTCGATCGTCACGGCGGTGATCGAGCGGTAATATCCTCCGCTTTTCTTTGCGAAAAGAAAAGCTCGGCAAAAGAAACGATCCGTGGTGCGCG
>CALEJO010000086.1 GCA_937898155.1 uncultured Clostridia bacterium
GACGAGGTAAGTCATCGGCGTATAGCCGAGGATCGTCGTCAGCGTGATCGCCGCGCCGGTCAGAAGCGACGGCTTGGCTTCGGGTAAAAGGACTTTGGTGATCAAATAAAAGTTTCCCGTTCCCATCGACCGCGCCGCCTCGATCACCCCGTGATCGACCTCTTTGAGCGAGGATTCGACCATGCGGGCGATATAGGGCGTCGCCGCGACGACGAGATAGAAAATGAACGCGCGCTCGCCGATTTTCGTGCCGATCAACGCTTTCGCGATCGGTTGCGTCATCACGAGCAGGATGACGAACGGCACCGAGCGGAGGATATTGACGATAAAACCGACGACGCTGTTCACGATACCGTTCGGGAAAAGCGCCGGCTCCGACGTGCCGTAAAGGATCACGCCGATCGGCAAACCGAGCACGTAAGAAATGAGCGTGCCGATCAGGGTGATGCGGAGCGTCGCGAGGAGCGCCTCGCCGTATTGCGCGACCGTCAGCGTCGAATTGTGATCACGCATATACAGGAGAAGCAGGAGCGCGCCGACCGCCTCAAACGCAAGCCCGATGAGGAGCCATTTGAGAAGCGATTTCGCCAGCGGGGATTTCACCGCGTGCGCCGAGAAGAAAAGGATCAGTCCGGGGATCGGACACAGAAAAGCCAAAATGCAAAAGAGCGTTTGCGCCCATTTGCGTTCAAAAACGCTTTTCACCACTCGCTCACCTCCTCGAAACGGATATTGCTGTGCGAGGAAAGATACTGCAAAAGGCGCGCTTTCGCGGATTCGTCCGCGGGAAGCTGAATGACCATCTGCCCATACGTCTTTCCGTCAACGTTTTTCGTGTCTGCCGCGAGGATATTGACCATCGCGTTGCATTCGAGCGTCATGCTGGAAATGATCGGTTCGAACGTCGAGGTGCCGTCGAAAACGACGCGGATCGCCGTCGTTCCTTCTCCCGGCGCGGTCTCGCCGAAGCCGACCGCTTTGGTCTGCGGCAAGATAAGCTGGCGCGCGATCTTCGACTGCGGGTGCAGGAAGACCTCTTTCACCTCGCCCATTTCAACGATGTGGCTTTCGTCGATGACGGCGACGCGGTTGCAGATCGTTTCGATCACTTTCATTTCGTGCGTAATGATGACGATCGTGATGCCAAGCTCCTCGTTGATCTTTTTCAATAGGTCGAGAATCTGCCGCGTAGTGTTCGGATCGAGGGCGCTCGTCGCCTCGTCGCACAGAAGCACGCTCGGATTCGCCGCCAGCGCACGCGCAATGGCAACGCGCTGCTGCTGACCGCCGGACATCTGCGCGGGATACGCTTTTTTGCGATCGGAAAGCCCGACCATATCGAGCAATTCTTCCGCACGTGCCTTGGCTTTTTCGCGCGGAACACCGGCGATTTCCATCGGGAAGCACACGTTTTGGATCGCGTTCCGCTGTGCCAGCAGATTGAAGCTCTGGAAAATCATCGCCATCGAACGCCGCGCAAAAAGAAGCTCTTTCTGGGAGAGTGCGGACAAGTCTCGCCCATCCACAATTACTTTCCCTGCCGTCGGGCGTTCGAGAAAATTGATGCAGCGCACGAGCGTGCTTTTTCCGGCGCCGGAAAGCCCGATGATGCCGAAAATTTCGCCGCGTTCGACCGTCAGATTGATATCGCTCAGCGCGACGATCGTTGCCGTCGCCGTCTGAAACGTCTTATTCAGTTTTTCGATTTGAATGATCGGTTCGCTCAAAACGTCACCTCCGCAAAAAGAAAAGCAGGATACCGATCCCGGTTTCCTGCCCTACAAATCATAGGTAAACTCGCAAATCTTATGCGAGAACGGAAAGCCCTTCGGAACGGTTTGCATGAGAAAAACTGCACATGGCCATTCTGCACATGCACATCATCATATCCATCATCATAGCGGACACAAATTTCATGACATCCTCCGAATCGGTTTTTCCCGTTTGGGATGTCAGCATTATAGCATCAAAACGAGGCGTTGTCAATCTTTTTTCACATTTTTTTAAAAAAAATTCGCCGTTCCCCATCAAATTCCTGCTGTTTTTTTCCGCTTTCTCTTGACAAATCCCGTTCCTTTCACTATAATAGAGCCATACCAAACCTGTGAGAAAGAAAAGTAATCTCGTCACACAACGGTTCAGCGAGTCGCGGACGGTGCAAGCGCGATGCGGGCGGGCGGATGAATGGGCTTTCGAGGGCGATCCGAACGGGCTTTCCTCAGTAGGCATCGACGGGGTGTGCTTCCGTTATCATCGGCACCATATATTTTGTATATGTAAAGTGGGAGCGCAAGCTCCAAAACGGGTGGCACCACGGTCAATTCGTCCCGAGTATTCGCAAGGATACTCGGTTTTTTTATGCAAAAAAGGAGTCGAATATGACAATTCTCTCAAAACGATGGCGTATTTTTTGATCCGAATTTCGCAAAAAACGAACAAAAAGTTGACAAAAAGAAAGGAATTTGATCATGAATAAATATGAAAGCTTCAACAATTATGTGAAAGAATACCCCGACAAGGACGGTCGCTTTGGCGTTTACGGCGGCGCTTACCTGCCCGACGAGCTCGTGCCCGCGTTCAAGGAGATCGGCGAAGCGTATCAGCAGATCTGCCACAGTGCCAAATTCATCAGCGAACTTCGCCGCATCCGCCGCGAATTCCAGGGACGCCCGACGCCCGTCTATCATTGCGATCGTCTCTCCTCCCTGCTCGGCTCACAGATCTACCTCAAACGCGAGGACCTGAATCACACGGGCGCACACAAGCTCAACCATTGTATGGGCGAAGGTCTGCTCGCCAAATTCATGGGCAAAAAGAAGATCATCGCCGAGACCGGTGCCGGCTCGCACGGTGTCGCGCTGGCGACGGCGGCAGCATACTTCGGACTCGAATGTGACATTTATATGGGAGAAGTCGATATTGCCAAGCAGGCACCCAACGTCGCCCGCATGAAGCTCCTCGGCGCGCGCGTTGTTCCCGTCACGGCGGGCGCGAAAACGCTGAAAGAAGCCGTAGACGCCGCGTTTGACGCCTATATGAAAGAATATAAGACCGCGATCTATTGCATCGGCTCCGTTGTCGGACCGCACCCGTTCCCGCTGATCGTCCGCGATTTCCAGATGATCGTCGGACAGGAAGCGCGCGAGCAATTCCTCGAAATGACCGGCATCATGCCCGACGCGGTTTGCGCCTGTGTCGGCGGCGGCTCCAACTCCATCGGAATGTTCGTGCCGTTCCTCGCCGATCCCGTCGAGATCATCGGCGTCGAGCCGCTTGGCCGCGGCGCCGGCGTCGGCGATCACGCCGCCTCGATGACGTTCGGCAAGCGCGGTATCCTGCACGGCTTTGAAAGCTACGTTCTGCAAGACGAAAACGGCGAAGCCAATCCCGTCTATTCCGTCGCGTCCGGCCTTGACTATCCGGCGACCGGTCCCGAGCACGCGTTCCTCAAAGACGCGGGCCGTGTCAAATATGAAACCGTCACCGATGAAGAAGCGGTCAACGCCTTTTACGCGCTTTCCCGCTACGAAGGCATCATCCCCGCCCTCGAAAGCGCCCACGCCGTCGCTTACGCGATCCGCGCGGCAAAGGAAAAGAAATTCGACAGCATCCTCGTCAACCTTTCCGGTCGCGGCGACAAGGATATGGACTACGTGATCGAGCATTACGGTCTCGGCGAAAACTTCAAGCTCTGATCAAAACAGAAAAAACCCGCCGAAGAGCAAAGATACAGGTTTATAAGGCAGTTTTTTGTGTAAAAAAATATCTGCTG
>CALEJO010000087.1 GCA_937898155.1 uncultured Clostridia bacterium
GCTCCGTCAAACTCTCCTGAAACGGTGCAGACCGTATCGGCGTCAAACCCGGAAAAACGCAGGGCGCCCCCGTCAAACGACCAACAGTTGTCGGTTCCCTCGGTGCAGGAAATTTCAAGGGTATTCACGCCGTCTTCCGGCTTTTCCGGGATCTCGGTTTTCTCGGTCTCGACCGAGGGTGCCGGCTCGTCATCTGTGATTTTTTCTTTCTCTGTGGTGTCCGTTCCCGTTTCACGTTTCTCGGGAACGTCCGGGCGGTTGCCACAGGAAGCGAAAAGTGCCGCCGACAAGCACAATATCAAAAGAATTGCAATTACTCTTTTCATCGTTTCTCCTTTATAGATCGGTGGTGTGCAGATCGGCACGCTCGCAGAGGATTTCCAGATTGCCGTTGCGCGTGCGAAGTGCGTCGATCATTTTCTTTTCTTCGGTCAAATCCCGGAGGAATACGCGGTAAGTAAGCCGGAACATACTGCCCATATTGGTGGATTTGACCTGTTCGAGATCATACCGCTTGGTGTAGGTTTGAAACACGTCGTCAAATACGGTCGTATAGTCGAGCGTTTCGGGAATCGTGACGCGGATGATCTTTTCATCGCATTTTTGCGGGCGGTCAAGGATCGGGAGCCGTTCTCCGACAAATAAAAGGATTCCAGAAAACAACAGAAACAACGCGCCGTATGCAAGATGCCCGATACCGAAGGCAAGTCCTGCCGCCATGGCGATGAAAATGACGGCGATCTCTCTTGCGCTTCCTTGCGCCGAGCGAAAGCGGACAAGTCCAAACGCGCCGGCGATCGCCACACCGATGCCGAGGTTCCCATTGACCAGCGCGATCACCATGGCGACCGTCATCGGCAGAAGCGACACAGCGAGGAAGAAGCTTTTTGAGGTTTTGGATCGGAAACAAGCAAGGAACGCGAAAACGATCCCCGCACCGAGTGCCGCCGCAAGTGAGAGAAAAATCCCCGCGGGCGTTATCGCATTGTTTTGAAAAATGGAATCAAACAAGACTGAATACTCCTTGAATCATAGAATTTTCGTTTCGGTGCAACTGCTCATAAGCCGCGCCGTATTTGGAAAACGAGGTTTTGACGATCTCTTCCCGACATAAAAGATGCGTCAGCCACAACGGGAACGCCGTGCCGGATTTGCATTCCATCAAAACCGTGTCGGATGGCAGGAGCGGTGTTCCGTCAAGCGACGTGTGGCAGTCGAGCCCATCCGTGCGAAACCGGACGTTACGGTCAAAGGTCACACGAAGATCGGATGCCGTGTCCTGCCATGCGCTCCGGTCATACAGGATCATCACTTTCGGGGAGAGAGTCGGATAAAAGGAAAGAAAATATCCGATCTCCCGCCCGATTTGCGAAGCCGGCGCGTTTCCTGCAAATATGTCCTGGATCTCTTGCTCTTTTGACGCGATGCGCCGCTTATAGACAACGCCGTCGTATTTGCGTTTCATTTCGAGATACACGTCCTTATTGCTGTCGTTGAGTCCGTAACAGCGTAGCCGCAACTTTTCTTTGTAAATCGGCTTTTCAATAGACGCCCGCACCAAGCAAAAATCATCCGAATCGTAGTACAGACTTTGAATTGCCTTTTCTCCGTATTCGTC
>CALEJO010000088.1 GCA_937898155.1 uncultured Clostridia bacterium
GTCTGCGACGCGCGCAAGCCGGACTGCGAACATTGTCCGTTCCGCGCATACGACTGTGTGAAATGAAAGGAGAACCTCTATGCTGACGCAACCGCTTGCCGACCGCATCCGTCCGACCTCGTTCGAGGAGATGGTCGGA
Source organism: uncultured Clostridia bacterium (assembly GCA_937898155.1). GTDB lineage: Bacteria > Bacillota > Clostridia > Oscillospirales > CAG-272 > QALR01. The sequence goes on from CALEJO010000088.1 coordinate 140, forward strand.
GACCCGAAACTGTTCGGCGCAGACGGGATTTTTCCGAAAATGATGCGGGCAAAATATATCCCGAATATGATCTTTTACGGTCCGTCCGGCACGGGCAAAACGACGGCGGCGAACATCCTCGCCGCGGCGGCGGGCAAGACGCTCCACAAGTTGAACGCGACGAGCGCGGGGCTCGCCGACGTCAAAACCGTGATCGAGGAGACGAACTCTCTGCTCGGCACGGGCGGCGTTTTGCTCTATCTCGATGAGATCCAGTATTTCAACAAAAAGCAGCAGCAATCCTTACTGGAATTCATCGAAAACGGACGCATCACGCTGATCGCGTCCACGACGGAAAATCCGTATTTTTATATTTATCCCGCGATCATTTCGCGCTGTGCCGTATTTGAATTCAAGCAGATCGGTGCAAGTGAGCTGAAACGCGCGGTGCTTCGCGCCGCGGCGATCTTCGCGGAGGAAACGGGAAAGAAGATCGACGTTTCTCCCGAGGCGCTTTCGCTGATCGTCTCCGCGGCGGCGGGAGACGCCCGCCGTGCCGTCGGGATGTTTGAAAATATGGCGGCGCTCGGCGAAACGATCACCGAAAAGACGGTGCGCGATTATTTACCGGAAGTCATGGGCATCGGCGGCTTCGACAAGGACGGGGACGGGCATTACGATCTGCTTTCCGCGTTTCAGAAGTCCATTCGCGGCTCCGATCCCGACGCGGCGCTCTTTTATCTGGCGAAGCTCCTTTCGGGCGGCGATCTGATTTCGGTTTGCCGCCGGATTCAAGTCGTGGCGAATGAGGATATCGGACTTGCGTATCCCGCGGCGGCGTCGATTGTGCGCGCCTGCGTGGAAAGCGCGCGGGAACTCGGTTTGCCCGAGGCGCGCGTGCCGCTCGGACACGCGACCGTTCTGCTCGCCACCGCGCCGAAATCCAACGCGGCGTATCAAGGCATCAACCGTGCGATGGACGCGGTCGCTGCCGGCAAGGGCGCGGATTTCCCGCGCTCGCTCCAAAACGTCCATTACGACGGCGAAAACGTCGAAAAGAAAGGGCAGAACTATCAATATCCGCACGACTATCCGAACCATTACGTGAAACAGCAATATCTGCCGGACGACCTCGTCGGCACGCATTTTTATGAATACGGTGACAACAAGACCGAGCAGGCGGCAAAGCAATATTGGGACAAAATCAAAGGGGAATGACGATGAAATTGGTGCAAATCGGCACACTCGGGCATTACGCTTACGCGATCCCGACCGCGCAAAAATACGGGCTGGACTACGTCGGCATCTGTGGCGCGGACGAGGAGGACGACCTCGATATGCTCTCGGAAAAGTTGACGCGAGCCGGCTTTTTTCCTCGTCGCTACGAGGACTGGCGCACGATGATCGAGGCGGAAAAGCCGGACATCGCCATCGTCAATTCCGTGATGGGGTGCAACGCGGAAATCGCGGCGTTCGCGCTCGAACACGGCGTCAGCGTTTTCTGCGAAAAGCCGGTCGCGACCGAAATTTCCGCGCTGACGGCGCTGGAAGAGACCTATCACGTCGCAAAAGAAAAATACGCGGATCGGCATCTCGCGTTCTGCGGGATGTTCGGCATCGACTATCTGCCGCATTTTGAGACGGCGCTCCGATATCTCGAAAGCGGCGCGCTCGGGGAAGTGCGGCTCGTCAACGCGCAGAAATCCTATCGCATGGGGCATCGGGAGAAGTTTTATTCCGACCGTGAAAAATACGGCGGCACGATCCCGTGGGTGGCGATCCACGGCATCGAATGGGCGATGCGGCTCGCAGGACT
>CALEJO010000089.1 GCA_937898155.1 uncultured Clostridia bacterium
CTTCTTCCGTCGGGGTTTGTTCTTCCTCCTCCGGCGACACGGGCTTTTCTTCCCCGCTCGTCACGGGCTCCGAGGGCTCTTGCTGAGAGAAACGATTTTCTCCGTTGGTTTCTTCTGTCATGGGTATCGCTCCTTTGCTGATTATTTCACGGGTTTGTCACTATTTTATCGCGAAAATATGACAAGTCGATGAATGTTTCATAAAATAGATGTAAATAGTTTTCGCTTTTTTCTTGAAAAAATGCCGTTTTTGCGCTACAATATAAAAAAATTTCCGCCGTTCGGTTTGCCGCACGGCGACGGAAAAGGGGTTTTTCCATGACCGAAACCGACCTCTCTGTCTTTTCGCATCTGCCGACGCTTTCGACCGATCGGCTGATCTTGCGGAAGATGAAAATTTCCGACAGCGCGGATATGTTCGATTACGCGCGTCAGGAAGAAACGACGCGCTATCTGCTCTGGTCGCCGCACGCGTCCCAGTCCGCCTCGCGCCGCTATCTGATCTATTTGCAGGGGCAATATCGCGCGGGCAATTTCTATGACTTCGCGCTCGTAGACCGCGAAAGCGGCAAAATGATCGGCACGTGCGGGTTTTCGAGCTTTACGCTCGCGGACAATTCCGCGGAGATCGGCTACGTGCTGAATCCCGCCTATTGGGGCAAGGGGCTCGCCACCGAGGCGGTGCGCCGCATTTTGCAATTCGCGTTCGTCGAACTTTCCCTGCACCGCGTGACCGCGCGGATCATGGAGGGCAATCTGGCAAGCAAGCGCGTCGCCGAAAAATGCGGGATGCGACTCGAAGCGACACACATCAAGTCGCTCCGCGTCAAAGGGACCTATCACACGATCCACGAATACGCGCTTCTTTCCGAAGAATATTTCAAAGCCCAATCTTTCTCTATTATAGAATGACTTTGCCGCTTTGTCAATCGTCTGCCGGCAAAAGCGCTTGACTTTTCCCCGGCGGCGCGGTATAATTTAAGAAAAACAATTTATGATGATTTGACTTTTTTACAGGAGGAACACAAAATGAACGAAGAAACCACCGCTTGCGAAACCAACGAAACGGAAACGCCCGTCGAACAGGCACCCGTTGAGCAAATGCCCACCGAAGTTCCCGCACCCGCACCGGCGCAAGCACCCGAAAAAGGAAGAAATGAATTTGCCATCGCGGGCTTTGTCTGCGGACTCCTCGGATTTTTGACCCGCGGCTTTATGCTCGGGCTCCTCGGCATTATTTTCAGCGCAGTTTCCCGCAAGAAAGGCCGCACCGGCTTCGCCTCCGCGGGCCTCGCGCTCGGCATCATCCGCGTCGTGCTTTCCGTAATCTTGTTTTTGCTTGTTCTTGCTCTGTATGTCGGCATCGCTTACACCGCGATTACGGGTGAAATTACGGGAATTCTCGAAGAGATTTTAGGCGAGTTCGGCATTGATCCAAGTGAAATTTTCGGCGAGGTCGAGAACGCCGCGATGGCACTTCTGCACCGCTGATCTGACCGTAGCTTGATGAAACCGACCATGTTTCCGCTCGGACTGACGAGCGTCACGTTTCGCGGCAAATCCATTCCCGAGGTCGCGTCGCTTGCGAAGCAGGCGGGGCTTTCTCTGATCGAATGGGGCGGCGACATCCACGTTCCGCCATCCGACCGTGCCGCGATCGCCGAGGCGTGCCGCGCCATGCAGACATATGGGCTTTCCTGCCAGTCCTACGGCTCCTATTATCGCGTCGGCGACGGCGAGCCGGAGCAGTTCCGCGCGATCTGTGAGACCGCCGCGGCGCTCGGTGCCGAAACGGTGCGCACGTGGCTCGGCAGAAAAGGAAGCGCGCTCGTTTCCGAAGAAGAACGCGCCACGCTCCTCGGCGAAACCCGTTCGCTTGCCGCGATCGCCGAATCGTTCGGGCTGACGCTGGCGTTTGAGTTTCACGGCAAAACTTATAACGACACCGGCGAAACGTCGCTCGCTTTCTGGCGGGACGTCGCCCGCCCGAACGTCAAAACCTACTGGCAACCGCTCGCGTTCGGCGACAGCGAAGCCAACCTGCGCCGGATCCTGCCCGCGCTCTGCACGGTGCACGTCTTCCATTGGGACAGCGAAAACAGTCGCTTCCCGCTCGCCGACGGCATCGAGCCGTGGCGGTGCTATCTTTCCGTGCTCCGCGATGCCGGACGCGCCTGTCCGCTTTTGCTCGAATTTGTCCAAAACGACGACGAGGAGCAGTTTTTGCGCGACGCGCGGACACTCGCCGCGCTGGCGGCGGAAGCCAACTAAATCAAAAAAACAGCCCGTCCCTCTGTGGGACGGGCGCTTTCTCCGGAGGAACCCTATGCACGACGAACTGACCAAAGTTGATATCAAAAAAATGCAGGAGGAGATCGAGTATCGCAAAAACGAGCTCGGTCCGAAGCTGAAAGCCGAGTTGAAATACGCGCGTGAGCTCGGCGACCTCAGCGAAAATTTCGAGTATCACGCCGCAAAGCGTGAGCTGGGCAAAAACAACAGCCGCATCCGCTATCTTGAACAAATGATCGCAACGGCGGTCGTCATCGACGCGTCCTCCGGCGAGGGCGTCGTCGGGCTTTTCGACAAGGTGACGATCTACGTCGAAGAAGACGACGAGGAAATGACGTTCACGCTCGTCACGACGCTCCGCCAGGACTCGCTAAAAAATCTGATCAGCAAGGAATCACCGCTCGGCAAAGCCGTGATGGGACACAAGGTCGGCGACCGCGTTTCCGTCAAGGTCAACGACACGTATTCCTACGACGTCGTCATCCGCGCTGCCGAAAAAGGCGAGGACGACGAATCGCTCGAAATCAGCCCGTATTGAGTTTTTGAAGAAGGACTCCCTGCCGCGCAGGGGGTCCCCGCTTTTCTTTACGAAAAGGAAACAAAGCCCCGCCGAATCGGCGGGGCTTTGTGTTTTTCTCAAACGGGCACTTCCTCAAACTTTTCATAGCCGGGGATCGGTTCTGCCGTCACGGGCTTGCCCGGATTCTGGAATTCCGAAACGACTTCCGTCACGACGACCACTTCTTCGGTCTCACCCTCGACCTCGATCGTCATATTCAGAACGAACGACAGCTCATCCTTGACCATATAGCCCTTTTTGTTCGTCGACATCTGATATTTGATATTGCTGAGCTTGTATTTGACGTTGTTGAGCTTGGAGGAAACCACAGGCGTCTCTTTGTCAGCCGCGACGGAACGCACCGAATCGAGCAGATCCTTGAAAAGCGAGGAGAATTCGTTCTCCGTCAGCGTGAACGAGAATGTCTTGCCGTTTTTATTTTTCTCGACAGTCACGTTTTCGATCGTTTCGTCGAACGCCACGTCCTCTACCAAACCGAAATTGCCGAGCGAGTCGGCAAGCTCGGAGTCTGCGGGGATCTTCGCGCCTTCCCCGTCCGTTTCGACATAAAGCCAATCGCCGTCACGGTAAACTTTCGTGTCTTGTGCGAATGTGTCGTAGCTGATATGCGAATCCATGCGGAATTTCGTTTCGCTTTCATAATAAGAATCGGATATCATTTCGAGCACAATCGTCTGATCCGGTTCCGTCACGGTGGAATCCATGACTTGCGTCGATTTCCCTTTCATGGTGATGGTCTCTTTCATCTGCGTGTGAAGCGCGCGCGTTTCGAGCTCGTTGCTTTTCTTCACCGCTTCGTGATATTGCTCGACCGGCGTGAGCTTATCGCCGCAGGAAGCCAGCAGAAGCGCCGTCATGACGATCACAAGCAAAAGCGCAATGATTTTTTTCATTTCCATAATCCCCTTTTTATTTTGTTTCGGGTTCTGCTTTTATTTTATCAAAATTCGGCAAAAATGTCAAGAGCGGTCTTCGGAAAAGAATGTCTCGATGCCTTGATAGATGCCCTGCGCGATCAGCGCGGGATTTTCCGCCATCAGCGCCGCGTCGTCCGCGTTCGTGATGAATCCGACTTCGAGCAAAAGCGCGGGCATCCGCGTTTTGCGGAGCACATAAAGCGTCGGGCGGGCGGTGACGCCGCGATCCGTCAGCCCCGTCACCTCCGAAAGCGACGCCAAAATATCTTCGGCGAGCGGATATGCCCGCGAGGAAAGGTCGAAAACGAATGCCTCGCTCCCCGACGCGCTTTCGATGTCCGACGCGTTCGCGTGGATACTGATGAACCAGTCCGCGCCCCAATCGTTCGCTGCGTTCACCCGTGTCGCGAGACTCGTCGCCGTGCTCGTGCCGAGGATCTCGTCGGGCGCGTTCCGCGACGTGCGTGCCTCAAAGCGCGGATCGGCGTTCAGAAGCGCTTCCAGCTCCTTGCCGATCGCATATACCAAGTCCTGCTCCCGATAGCCGTTGCCCTCCGCGCCCGAATTCGGGTTCTGCGGATTGTGTCCCTGATCAATGAAAATGCGAATTGCCATAGGTTCCTTTCCGCCGCCGACGGCGGCTTAAACGTCGTTCCCTGTCAGTTTACGCGCGCTTTTCGCTTTTCGTGACGCTTTTTCTTCCGAAAATAGCGCGTTTTCCCGTTCCTTGCGCGGGATTTCAAAAGAAAACGCAAATTCCCCCTTGACAAATCGGGGTTTTTATGTGTATAATACTCTTTGTAATTGTAGCAATATGCGCGGAGATATCCGCGAAAGCCAAGGAGGTGCAGAAAATGCTTAGAACTTATCAGCCCAAGAAGTTGCAGAGACAGAAAGAGCATGGTTTCAGAAAGAGAATGAGCACTGCTAACGGTCGCAAAGTCCTCAAAAGAAGACGCGCAAAAGGCAGAGCAAGACTTTCCTATTGATAATCTGCAAACGAAAAGCCTGTGGCGTCCATGGGCTTTCATTTTTTCTCCGCGCTTTTTGCGCGGAGCGTTTGCAAAATGCTGTTTCGGACGGAGGAAATCGGTAGCATGAAACCCATCGCCATTTCCGAAAACCACCTTTACCAAAAGGTGTATGCAAAAGGTCAAAAAGCCGTTTGCAAGCATATCGTGGTATATGTTTTGACGGATTACCACGCCTCGCGCCTCGCGCGCGAGAACCCGCTCAAGTTGAGGATCAACCGTCTCGGTCTGACGGTTTCCAAAAAACTCGGAGGAGCGGTCGTGCGGTCACGCGTGAAACGGATCCTGCGTGCCGCCTATCGACAACTCGAAACGGAGCACCCGCTGAGAAAGGGCAAGCTGATCGTGATCGCCGCGCGCGATGCCGCGTGCCGCGCGAAAATGCAGGATATTTACGGCGACCTTTATTACGCCGCGAAGAAGCTGAACCTGATCGGAATCGCGCCCGATCCCCATGAGCCATGAGACATCTCGGAATCTTTTTCGTCCGGCTTTATCAAAAGCTGATCTCTCCGCTCAAACCGCCGAGCTGTCGCTTTACGCCGACCTGTTCTCAATATGCGATCGAAGCGTTCCGCGAATGGGGCTTTTTTTGCGGACTCGCGCTCGCGATCTGGCGCATTTTGCGCTGTAATCCTTTTTCCAAAGGCGGCGAGGATCCCGTGCCCCTAAGAAAACGGCATCGCAAGGATGCCGAAATCTCCCAAGAAAGCAAAGGAGAATCATCAGAAACATGAGTTTTATCAATAAGTTTTTCGGAAGCATTCTTTCCGCGTTCAACGACTTTACGGGACATTACGTCCTCGCGCTTCTCCTCTTCGCGTTGCTCGTCAAGGTGATCTTACTTCCCTTCGGCATCAAGCAACAGAAGAATTCGGTGAAGCAAGCCGCCATGAAGCCGAAAGAAATGGCGATCCGGAACAAATACCGCGGGCGGACCGACCAACCCACCCAGCAAAAAATGAACAATGAGATCATGGAGCTTTACCAGCAGGAGGGCTACAATCCTGCCGGCGGTTGTCTCCCGCTTCTCATTCAGATGGTAATCATCATCATCCTTTACGGCATCGTCTATAATCCGCTCAAATATATCTGCGGATACGACCAAAATGTGCTGAACGTCATCGCAAGCTACGCGGCGAACCTCGGCGAAACGATCAAGGGCTTTGCCGACGGCGCATTCAAGGGACAGGACATCTATCTCGTGCAATACGTGACGGCGGAGCATCTCGGCGGCATCAACGAAGCGCTGAAAGCCGCGAGCCTTGACACCGTGCTGACGCTCGAAAGCATCCCGAACTTCAATTTGTTCGGTCAGTCGCTCGCGACCGCGCCGACCTGGACGACGTGGCTCGTCGCCGTTCCGTGGATCAACTGCGCATTCACGCTCGGCTCGATGTATCTGACACGCAAGCTGACGTTCCAGCCGATGGCGGATCAGAACGGCAAATCCATGACCGTTATGAATCTCGTCATGGCAGGCATGACCACATGGCTCGCGTTCACCTTCCCCGCCGCGCTCGGTATTTACTGGATTTTCAATACCGTTCTCGGCGTTGCCCAGCAGTTCATCCTTTATAAGGTGATCCCGCTCCCGAAATTCACCGAAGCCGACTATAAGCAGGCGGAACGCGAATATCTCGGCCGTTCAATGAAAAAAGAACAGGCAGAGCGCGTGAAAGCCGCACTCGCGCGTCCGCTCGACGAAGAAGAATACGCCGACCTCGGCGATTATCACTCCGTCTATGACGAGAAGCCCGCCGCTTCCGGCGACAGCCCCGTGGGGAAAGCCCCCCTCAAAAAAAAGAATAAGTGAGGATAGATTCACAAACATGAAAAAAGACACAATCGTCTCCGCAAAAACCGTTGACGAAGCCGTCAGCGCCGGTGCCGCCGAGCTCGGCACCACCGCGGAGAACGTCAGCTACACCGTAATCGAGGAGCCGAAAAAGGGCTTCCTCGGTATGGGCAGCTCCCTTGCCAAGGTGCAGGTGACCTATATCTATAAGCCGCTCGAAGCCGCGCGCTCATTCATCGAAACGTTGATGGAAAACCTCGGCATCACGGGTGAAATCACCGTGCACGACGACGGCGACGGCGAAGCGCTCATCACCATTTCCGGCGAAAGCGCTTCCGCGCTGATCGGTCATCACGGCGACACGCTGGAAGCGTTCCAGTATCTCGTCAATCTCGCCGCCAACAAAAAGGACGACGAGGACCGTCAATATACGCGCATCAGCATCGACATCGAAAACTACCGCGAAAAACGCGAGGAAGCGCTCACGAAGCTCGCCGCCCGCATGGCGGCAAAGGTCAAAAAGACCGGCCGCAACGTCGCGCTCGAACCGATGAACGCTTATGAGCGCCGCATCATCCACGCCGCCGTGCAAAAGATCGACGGGGTTTCGACCAACTCGGTCGGCGCCGAAGGCAATCGCCGCGTCGTGATCTTCCCCGAGGGCGCGGAAAAACCCACCGAGATCACCGAGCCGCAGAGAAGCGCCGGCTCCTCCCGCGGTCGTCGCGGCGGACATTCCTCCGACCGTCGCCGTTCCGAGAGAAGACCTGCGGAACACACCGAGGAAAGACCGATCCCGCGTCGTCGTCCCGATGCCCCGCGTCCCACGCCGCGCAAGATCGAAAAGGCAAAAGACCTCGAATCGTATTTTGCCAAGCTCAAAGAGTTTTCCAATAATATGCCACAATAAAAAACGGGGCTGCTGTGCTTGCACGGCGGCCCGTTTTCATTTCTTGATGGAGGGACGGAGTATGTCCACACATCTTTTTGATTCCACCGTCGCGGCGATCAGCACGGCGCGCGGCAAGGGCGGCATCGCTGTCATCCGCGTTTCCGGCGACGACGCGATCCCGATTTGCGAAGCGTTCGTCCGGCCGCACGGCGAAAAGCCGCTTTCCGCACTTGCCGCGAATACGGCGGCGGTCGCTACGATTCTCGGTGACAGAAATGAGCCGCTCGACGAGGGCGTCGTCACCGTCTTCCGCGCGCCGCGCTCCTATACGGGCGAGGATGTCGTCGAGATCAGCTGTCACGGCGGTGTTTTGCTAACCGAAGCCGTCCTGTCCCGCGCGCTCGCGTGCGGTGCCGTGCAGGCGGGACCCGGGGAATTTACCCGCCGCGCCTTTTCGGCGGGCAAGCTGTCGCTTTCGCAGGCGGAAGCCGTAATCGGCATGATCGACGCGGAAACAAGCAGCGCGCTTTCCCTTTCGCGCCGTCAGCTCGGCGGCAGCATCAAGCGCGAGACAGATCGGCTTTACGACAAGCTCAAAGCCGTCGTGTCCGGCGTTTACGCCGCCATCGACTTCCCCGACGAAGACCTGTCCCCGCTCACCGAAGCGGACGTCCGGCGGGAAATCGACGAAACGCAAGATGCCCTGACGCGACTCCGCGACTCCTATAAGACGGGGCACGCCGTTTGCGAGGGCGTGCGCACCGTGATTTTCGGCAAGCCGAACACGGGCAAATCGACCGTTTTGAATCTGCTTTTGCAAAAAGACCGCGCCATCGTCACGGAGGTGGCGGGCACGACGCGCGACGTCATCTCCGAAACCGTTTCGCTCGGCGATGTCCTGCTCCGCCTTTCCGATACGGCGGGCGTGCGCGAGGCGACCGATCGCATCGAGCAAATCGGCGTGGATCGCTCCGTCGCGGCGCTCCGTGACGCCGAATTGATCCTCGCCGTCTTTGACGGTTCCGCGCCCTTTGACGCGGAGGACGAAGCCGTGCTGACGCTTCTTCGCGAAGAGCAGGCGCGCGGCGCGGAAATTCTCCCCGTTCTCAACAAAAGCGACCTGCCGACGCGTTTCGACGTGACCGAGATCGAGCGCACGCTTGGGGCGCCGCTCGTTCTCTCCGCCAAAGACGAAACCGCACGGCAGATCCTCGTAGATGCCGTCACAGCGCGCTTCTGTGAAACGTCGCTCTCCTCCGCAGACGACGCGATCTTAACGAACGCGCGGCAAGCCGCCGCCATCGAAACGGCGCTCGCCGATGTCAAAAATGCGCGCGCCGCGCTCGACACCTTCGGGCAGGACACGGCGTGCGACGAACTCGTGCGCGCGATGGGCAAGCTCGGCGAGCTCGACGGGCGCGAGGTCGGCATCGACGTCGTGGACAGTATTTTTCACCGTTTTTGTGTAGGAAAATAAGATGAAATTCAACGGATATTCGCTCGGGGACGTGCCCGTTTTGCATTACGACGCGCTCCCCTCGACCAATACGCTCGCCAAAGAACTGTTTTTGCGCGGCGAGCAGACATTCTGCGTCGTTCGCGCCGACACGCAAAGTGCGGGGCGCGGGCGACTCGGTCGCTCGTTCTTTTCGCAAAGCGGCGTATTCATGAGCTTGCTCCTGACACCGTCCCGCTTTTCCGTGCCCGCGGAGCTGCTCACCAGCGCCGCCGCCTCGGCGGTCTGCCGCGTCGTCCGCGAAGCCGGCTACGACGCAAGCATCAAATGGGTGAACGACATTTTCGTCAGCGGCAAAAAAGTCTGCGGTATCCTGACGGAAGCGATCACCGCCGAACGCGTCGGCTATATCATCGGCATCGGGATAAATATCGGCGAAGCGGACTTTCCCGAAGAACTTTGCGATATCGCAGGGACGCTCGCACACAGCGAAAAAGACGCGTTGTTCGCGCGCCTTGTGCCGGCGCTTCTCGACGCGCTCAACGTGCCGCCCGAAGCCATTTTGCGCGATTGCGCGGCGTATTCCTGCGTGATCGGCAAGCGCGTGCGCTTTTTCGGTGCCGCCGAGGGAGAGGGCGTTGCCAAAGGGCTCGCGCCCGACGGCGGGCTTCTCGTCCGCACGGACGACGGCGCGCTCCGTCATCTCATCAGCGGAGAAATCTCTTTACGAACGATATGAAAAAAGCTCCTCTGCACATCAGAGGGGCTTTTTCGCTTTTCTTTACGAAAAGAAGAACGCCAACTTTTTCTCCCACGGGCAAAGAAAAAGGTGATAAAGACGTTTTCCGATTTTCTCAGCGGCGAGAAAAGCTCGAAAAGAGCCGCCGAGGCGCTTGCCTCGGACTCCGTATGTGCGGCTGATAACATCAGCACGTGCGACTCCCCGACCGTTCTCCGCTACGCTCCGAACGCGGAACCACGTCGCAG
>CALEJO010000090.1 GCA_937898155.1 uncultured Clostridia bacterium
CTAAGTTATCATTGCATGGCTGACAGGCCAATCTGAAACGCACTTGTGCGTCGCCGGCAGGATTAGGGCTATGCCCGAAAATGAAAAGCCACCCGCTATGCGGGCGGATTTTTATTGCTCGAAATTTGTGCTATTTTTTATAAAAAAAGAAAAAATTGTTGACTTGTAAAAGAAAATGTAATATAATATAAAATATAACATGGGTTTTTATGATGAAAAACGCAGGCGAAGTGTGGAAAGGATCGTTCTTATGAACCAGGACAAGGACTCTTCTCGTCAAAGCAATATGGCGAAAGAAACGCACGGGAACGAACAGGAAGAACTGTTTTCCTATGATGAATTGTCCCAAACGAACAGGAAAAAGTTTGCTTCTCTGAAAAGCGTTCGGTGGCTTTTGATATTGTTTGACTTTTTGATTTTTACCGTTTTCGATTATGTGACACTGTTTGTCTATCCGGGAAAATCGCTTGCGGAAAATATTGCGCTCGTGAGCCAGTATCTTTTGGGGCTTGGTTGCATCTTTGCTGCCAGATTTTGTGCACGCGTCTATCGGCAAATGTGGCGTTACGGCGGTATGACCGCGTATATGCGCCTGATTCTTGCGGATTTCTTTGGCGGAGCGGCGTATTATTTCATTCAAAAAGTAGCGCTGAAAGCAAGCGTAAGAATCACGTTCTTTGTGGCGGTTTCGATCGTGTCGATCGACTTGCTTTTTGCGTTGATCATTCGCTTCGCATATCACTTCTTTTACCGTCACGCGAAATTCAATACGGTGTTCGGTAAATTCTCCCGTCTGATGCTTTTGTTGTTTGCGGGAATTCACTCTTCTCCCGAAGAGCGCCAACTGAACGATAAGCACAGAATCAAGGTGGCAATCGTCGGCGCGGGTCGCGTCGGTGTCAGCTTGGCGGAGGAGCTCATCAACAATCCGAAAGCGGACTATTTGCCGTGTTGCTTCATTGACGCGAATCCGGAAAAGGCAGGACGCCGCGTTTACGGGATTCCGATCCTGCTGAGTGGCGGAATCAGCGCCGAGCTTCTCAGCCGCTATGCGGTGCAGGAAGTGGTTTTTGCCTTGCCGCAATCCGATGAGGAGAAAAAGAAAGAGCTTTACGATTTTTATAAGAAACTCGGCTATAAGATCAAAGTTTACGATTTCCCGACGCTGCAATCGGCGGGAATGAGCAAACGGCATCTGCGCGAATTCGAGATCGAAGAGCTTTTGTCCAGACGCACCGTGGAATTTTCCGACGAGAAAACGACGAGCTATTATCGGGACAAGGTGATTCTGATCACGGGCGGTGGCGGTTCGATCGGAAGTGAGATCGCGCGGCAGATCGCTAAAATGTCGCCGAAACAGTTGATCTTGCTCGATATTTGCGAAAACAGCGTTTATGACATTCAGCAAGAACTGAAAATCGCTTACGGAGACGCGATGAATTTGAGTGTGGAAATTGTTTCCGTTTGCGATCGCAAAGGACTGGAAAAGGTTTTTGCCGCATATCGCCCTCATGTCATTTTGCACGCGGCGGCGCACAAGCACGTCCCGCTGATGGAACATAACTGCTGTGAAGCGATCAAAAACAACGTGTTCGGCACGTTGAATACGGTCGAACTTGCGGAGGCCTACGGGGCGGAACGCTTTATTATGGTTTCAACCGATAAAGCGGTCAATCCCACGAACGTGATGGGCGCGACCAAGAGAATGTGCGAAATGATCGTTCTGTCGCATAGTCGCGGCGGCTCGAAGACGACTTACAGCGCGACGCGCTTCGGCAACGTGCTGGGAAGCGCCGGCTCCGTGATTCCGCTCTTCAAGAGACAAATCGCGAACGGCGGTCCGATCCCGCTTACGGACAAGCGCATTATCCGCTACTTCATGACGATTCCGGAAGCAAGCCAGCTCGTTTTGGAATCGGGCGCGATGGCAAAAAGCGGAGAATTGTTCGTTCTTGACATGGGCAAGCAGGTGAAGATTCTCGAACTGGCGGAAAATATGATCCGTCTTTCCGGATATGAGCCGTATCGGGATATCGACATCGTGGAAACGGGGCTTCGCCCGGGCGAGAAGCTCTATGAGGAGCTTTTGATCCGGAGCGAAACGCTCAGCCGCACCGAAAACGGGCTTATTTTCGTCGAAAAGGACGATCCAATCACGGCGGATGAGCTGAACGAAAAACTGGATGCTCTGCGGACGGCGCTTCTGAGCGAAGACGACGACACAGCGAGAGCGGCATTGCATAAAGCCGTTCCGACCTATCACACGCCGGAAGAAGTCAACAAGAACGCGGAACAGTCGCGCGAAATGCAGGAAGTGGAAAATGCCGCCATGGCGGGCGTTTCCGCGAATTAACCCGAAAAAGAAAAATCCCGATGCGAGAGCATCGGAATTTTTGTGCTTTTATGCGGCACGAACTTCCTCGAAGACGGACGTCACGGAATCGTCCGGCGCTTTGGTCAGAAGACTGACGGCAACGATCGAAAGGAGCGCGAGCAGAAACGCGGGAAGAAGCTCGTAAAAATCGAGGACCGTGCCCATGAATATGCGGCGGATCACGAATTTCCAAAAGAACACCGTGCCGCCGCCGATGATCATGCCGGCGAGCGCACCCCATTTCGTGGTGCGCTTCCAGAAGAGCGAGCAGAGCACGACAGAACCGAAGACGGCACCGAAGCCCGCCCACGAAAATTCGACGATACGGAAGACGGAGCTTTGCGGATCGCGCGCGAGAAAGATCGCGACGATCGAAATGACGATGACAGAGAGACGGGACAGCCACACGGACGCTCTCGGAGAAAGTTTCAGGTGCAGGACTTCCTGCAAAAGATTCTGCGAGACGCTCGAAGACGCGGCAAGGAGCTGCGAATCGGCGGTGGACATCGTGGATGCGAGGATGCCCGCCAGCACGATGCCGCCGACCGCGGCGGGAACGAATCCGTGCGTGCTGAGGAGCTTTGCGAGATCGACGATGACGGTTTCGGCGGCGGAAGCGGTTTCGTAGAGGGGAAGGATCCCGTTTTGGCGAAGCACGGTGCCGACGACGCCGATCAGAATGGCGACTCCCATGGAAAGAATCACCCAAACCGTGGCGACGCGGCGGGAGATTTTGAGTTTATTTTCGTCCTTGATGCCCATGAAGCGAAGCAAAATATGCGGCATCCCGAAATAGCCGAGCCCCCACGCGAGCGTGGACGCGACGGGAAGCGCGCCGTAAGAGGACGTTGCGCCCCCGGCGATGTCGTATCCGCGGAAGAGATCGAGATAGCCGTCGAACGAGCGGACGCTTGCAAACACGGTGTCAAATCCGTGGGCGAGTCCTTCGCTGAACCCGACGATCACAAAGAGCGCGACGGTCATGATGACGCTCTGCAAAAGGTCGGTCGTGGACGCGGCGAGAAAGCCGCCGACGGTGCAATAGAGAAGAATCACGGCGGCGCAGAGAAGCATCGCGGTCAGATAGTCCATATCAAAGAGTGCGGCGAAGAGCTTGCCGCAGGCGGCAAATCCGGACGCGGTGTAGGGAATGAAGAATACCACGATAAAGAGCGCCGCGACCGTCGTCAGAATATGCGACGAATCCGCAAAACGACGGGAGAAGAAATCGGGGAGCGTGAACGCGCCGAGCCGCCCACTGTAAACGCGGAGGCGTTTGGCAACGAAAAGCCAGTTCAGATACGTACCGATCGCAAGCCCGACGGCAGTCCACGACGCCTCGGTGATGCCGCCCATCAAGGTGACCGCGGGAAGCCCCATGAGAAGCCATCCGCTCATATCGGACGCTTCGGCGCTCATCGCGGTGACGAGCGGTCCGAGAGAGCGCCCGCCGAGAAAGAAGCCGTCGGCGGTTTTCGATTTGCCGGATACGGCGAAGCCGATCGCGAGCATGATCGCCATATAGCATAGAATGGCGATCAGAATGATCCAAAGTGCAGTCGTCATAAAATCCCTCGTTTTGTAAGATTACTTTTATCCTATCACACTTGCGTTTGAAACACAATACGGAACGAATTATAGACGAAAAGCAAAAAGAAAAATCCCATGTCAACAAAAAATCATTTGCCGACACGGGTTTTTTATTAGAACGAAGTATATACAATTCAAAATACAAAAAATAAAATTATTTTCGATAACCGTTTAAGAACATCGGGAGCATCTTCGCGCTGTATGCGCTGAGCGAATATTCGCCGTTGCAAAGGCACCAATCATACATCAGCGCGCGCTCATAAAGCGCGTATGCCTTGACGATGTCGTTGACGGAATCCTCCGCCGAGAACTCGCCCGCTTGCTGTCCCGCTAAAATGACCGAGCGCAGGAGCTTATAGTAGGTGCGGTCGTGGTCGAGCAGGTGTTTTTCGCTTTTGGTCGTGAGCTGAGAGGATAGAAGCTGTGCGAGCAGTTCAATGGAGATCGTATCCTCGATCAGCCGGAATACTTCCTTATTCAAATAAAGGAGTTTATCCATACTCGACATCGACGGCGTGAACGTGTCGATCAGTTCCTCGTATTTTTCGTCAAACAGATAGGACAAAGAAGAAAGAAGCGCGTCCTTTCCGCTGAAATAGTGATAAAACGATCCCTTCGACGTGCCGGATCGCTCCACGATATCGTCGATTGTCGTATCATCGTAGCCCTGCTCATAGAACAGACGCCACGCCGTCGAAACGATCTTCTTTTTTGTGCTTTGGTCGCCTTTTTTTCGCATGATTCCGCCCCCTTTTCTTCCATTTTATCATATGCGCGAGCGGAAAGCAAGCGAATCGGAAGAAAAAGAGCGGCGTTTGCCGCTCCGTTTAATGATTCAGATACCAGACCGCGAAATTCAAATAGCCCGCGAAGCTCACCCAAACGAGATACGGGATTTGAAGCCAAGCGGCGATCGGCTTGATCTTCCGATACAAGAAAATCGTCGCGAGAATGAGCCCCCATAAGACGAGAAGCCAAAGGAACGAAATCAGAAAAACGCGCCCGTTGAAAAACAGAATACTCCAAATGAAATTGAACGCGAGACTGACGGCATAGACGGAGATGGCGCGGTCGGCGGTGCGCGGATCGACGGCGCGGTTGCGAACGATGAGCGCGGCGCTGATGCCCATTAAGATAAATAAGATCGACCAAACGACAGGGAATACCCACGACGGCGGCGTTAGCGGGGGCTTCGTGATGTCCTCATATAGATTTTGATTTTTCTGCGTCAGCAGGGAAGAAACTCCGCCGACGGCGAGCGCAATGGCTATGGAAAACACGTAGGGCTTGATTTTTTGCCACATATAGATCACCTCGCTCTTATCGTATGCGCAGGAAGGGCGTTTTATGTGGCGGAAAGAAAAAGAGAGAGCGGAAATTTTTCGAAAAATGCAGAAAATGCTTGACAAACGCGCAAAAATGGATATAATAAGACTATCATAAAGCAAAGACGTTTGAGCAAAAAAGAGTATGGCTTTCCAAAAGCGTGCAGAGAGGTGCCGGTCGGTGCAAGGCATCCGCGAAGTAGGAGTCGGAATACATTTTGCGAGTTGTGTGTTGAATTCAGTAGGCACAACGGGATGCGACCGTTATATCGTTGCGACAATGTTGGTTGTCAAAGAGGCGTCTGCCGTGAGGTCGGCGCGAAGCAGAGTGGTCCCACGATGAAAAACTCGTCCCTGTATGTATCATACAGGGATTTTTTGTTTTTCGGTTTTGCTTTATCCATTATTTTTAGGGGGATATATCCATGAAAAAACTGATTTCTCTTGTTCTGGCGGCAATTCTCGTATTTTCCGCACTCGGCGCGTTCACGTCTTGTGGTGAGGATGTCTATCTCGTCGGTATTTGCCAGCTCGTGCAGCACGAGGCGCTCGACGCCGCGACGAACGGCTTCAAGCAGGCGCTCCAAGACAAGCTCGGCGACAAAGTAGCGTTCATCGAGCAGAACGCGTCCAACGATCCCGCGACCTGCACGACGATCTGCAACCAGCTGATCGCATCCGACGTCGATCTGATCCTCGCAAACGCGACGCCTGCCATGACGGCGGCGGCTTCCGCGACCAACAAGATTCCGATCCTCGGCACTTCGATCACGGACTTCGCTTCCGCGCTCGACATCAAGGACTGGAACGGTGCGACCGGCAAAAACATTTCCGGCACTTCTGATCTCGCGCCGCTCGCTGAGCAGGCGGAGATTCTGAAAACGCTTTGCCCCGTGGGCGAATACAAGACGGTCGGTATTCTTTACTGCTCCGGCGAAAGCAACTCGCTCTATCAGGTCAAAGTGATCACGCCCATTCTGAACGATCTCGGCTACGACGTCAAAGCGTTCAGCTTCTCTGACACGAACGACGTTTCCGCCGTCGCGCAGGTCGCCTGCAACGAATGCGACGTGCTGTATATCCCGACCGACAATACCGCCGCTCTCTGCGCGGACGCGATCGGCAGCATCGCGCTGAACACCGAGGTGCCGATCATCGCGGGCGAAGAAGGACTTTGCAGAAAATGCGGCGTGGCGACGCTTTCGATCAACTACTATAACATCGGCTACGAGGCGGGTCTCATGGCGTTTGAGATTCTTGCCAACGGCGCGGACGTTTCGACGATGCAGATTCGCTTCGACGCTTCTCCCGTGAAAGAATACAACAAGACGATCGCGGACAAACTCGGCATCACCGTTCCGTCCGACTTCGTCGAGATCAAATAAGAGCAAAAAGGATATCATTTTATGAACTTGGCGACATATTTCGCCACGCTGAATCCGATGGGACTGCTCAAAAGCATCCCGGGCGGCGTGGCGCAGGGATTGATCTGGGGCATTTTGGCGATCGGCGTCTATCTGACGTTCCGCGTGCTGGATGTGGCGGATATGACGGTGGACGGCTCGTTTGCCACGGGTGGCGCGGTGACGGTCATGCTGATCCTCGCGGACGTTCCGGTGTGGATCGCCCTGCTGGTGGCGATCGCGGCGGGCATTCTCGCGGGCATCGTGACGGGCATTTTGCATACGCTTCTCGGAATTCCGCCGATTCTGGCGGGCATTCTGACGCAGTTCGCGCTCTATTCGATCAACCTGCACATCATGAATATGGCGGCAAACCAATCGGTCAACGTGGACGCGCATCCGCTTTTGCTGTCCTCGCGCTATATTCCGAAATCCATTGTGATCTCGCTTGTGCTGATGGTAGTCGTGATCGCGTTTCTTTACTGGTTTTTCGGCACGGAGATCGGAAGCGCGGTCCGCGCGACGGGGTGCAACCCCAATATGAGCAGTGCGCAGGGCATCGACATCCGCAAAACGAAGGTGCTTGGTTTGGCGCTTTCCAACGGACTCGTGGCGCTGTCCGGCGGCCTGTTTGCCCAGTATCAGGGCTTCGCGGACATCAATATGGGACGCGGCGCGATCGTGATCGGGCTTGCCGCGGTCATCATCGGCGAAGTGCTGTATGACGCGGTGTTCCGCAAACATCACAACTTCGCGGGGCAGATGCTGTTCATCTTTGTCGGCGCGATCCTCTATTATCTCGTCGTGATTTTGGTGCTGTGGTTGCGCCTCAATTCCAACGACCTCAAACTCTTCACGGCACTCGTCGTCGCGATCTTCCTCGCGGTGCCGAATCTGAAAGCGAAACGGAGCCGCGCGCCGAAGCCCGCGAAGAGCGTCGAAGCCAAAGAGGAGGTGGAAGACCATGCTTGATCTGATCGACGTTTGCAAAACCTTCCACCCGAATACGATCCACGAAAAAAAGGCGCTTGATCATTTGAATCTGCACCTCGACGACGGTGATTTCGTCACCGTCATCGGCGGCAACGGCGCCGGAAAAAGCACGATGATGAACGCGATCGCCGGCGCATGGCGTCCCGACGAGGGCAAAATCGTGATCGACGGCACGGATGTGACGTCGATGCCCGAATATAAGCGAGCGCTCTTCCTCGGGCGCGTGTTCCAGGATCCGATGATGGGGACCGCCGCCAATATGGAGATCGAGGAAAATCTGGCGCTGGCGAATCGACGCGGACAGCGCCGCGGCCTTTCGTGGCGCATCACGAAATCGGAGCGCGCGGAGTTCCGCGAACTGCTCGCGCAGCTCGAACTCGGACTCGAAGACCGCATGAACACGAAGGTCGGACTTCTCTCCGGCGGTCAGCGGCAGGCGGTGACGCTTCTGATGGCGTCGCTGAATCGCCCGAAGCTCTTTTTGCTCGACGAGCACACGGCGGCGCTTGATCCGAAAACGGCGGCGAAGGTGCTGGAAATCACCGACCGCATCGTCGAAAAGGATCATCTGACGACGCTGATGATCACGCACAATATGCGCGACGCGATCGCGCACGGCAATCGCCTCGTGATGATGCACGAGGGAAAGATCATCATCGACGTGCGCGGAGAAGCCAAAGAAAAACTCACGGTCGAGGACCTGCTCGGGATGTTTGAAAAAGCGAGCGGCAGGGAATTTTCGAGCGACCGCGCGATTTTATCGTAAAGAAAAAGCCGGAAAAGCATTTGCTTTTCCGGCTTTTGTCATGCGATCAGCGCGTCGATCTGTCGGGTGAGTGCTTCGAAAAACCGCGCCACGTGGAGTCCATCCGCGAGCGCGTGGTGCAGAAGCACCGAGACAGGCATCATGCGTCTGCCCGTGGCATCCGTTTCGTATTTCCCCCACGAAATGCGCGGGTTGGAATCTGCGTCGGTCGGTTGCAAGAGGGAAGTATAGGAAAGCCACGGCAGGCAGGTGACGAAATAGAGCTGCTCTGCGTCGTCGCCGTCCTCGACGGACGCCCGCACACGCGCCTCGGCGCGCGCTTGCTCGGCGATGCGGAAATAGTCTTCCTTCGGCATATGGTGGCGCAAGGTGCAATAGCAATAGGTGTCGTTTTCGGTCAGCTCGATATGGGAGGTGGGGCATTCCTCGTATTCCCAAATCTGCTGTCCGTGAATGCGCCGGCGGAATTCGGGGATCTCGTCTGCCGCGAGCGCCGCCGCGTGGAGAAACGCGAGGGTGAACGATACGTCGGCTTCTTTGCAATACGCGACGAGCCGCGTGACGTCAACGGGCACGGTGACGCCGAAATACGGGTTTTTCATCCGGCAAAACTGCTCGAAATGCGCTTTACGCGGGTAGGTGGATAGGTCAATTTTCTTTGGCATCATACGCTCCTGATCTTAAAGAATGATGGTGAATACGGCTCATTTTTCCGCAAATCGGATTTGCTCGCTGTTTTCGATTTGAGAAAGCAGTTTTCTGTAAAATCCGATCTGATAATCGACTTTTTCCTGCCACATCCGTGTCCCCGCGGGCGTGCCGCAGGGCATTTCCCGCAGACCCGGCAGGCGTTCCAGACGCCGCTTGACCAAAAGGCGTTGCTCGGCGAGAGGCATCTTTCGATAATCGCAATCGTGCAACGCGTCGTAGATGCGAAACGCGTCGAAACGGTCGATATTATCCGCGTCGCCGACGGTTAGCGCCAGCGGCGTGCGTTCTCCGGCAAAATCCGCTTTGTCGTCCACGTGAATGGCGATGCCAAAGCACATTTCTTCGACTTCTTCGGGGCGATAACCCAAACCGAGCAGGAAGGGGCGGGCAATCGCGGCACCGACTCTGCCGTGATTCCGATAGGCTTCTTTTGTCGGATATTCCACGGCATATCCGATATCGTGCAAAAGGCAGGCGACAGCCGTGCGTTCCCTGTCAAATCCCTCCGCCTGCGCGATCTGCACGCCGATATTGGCGACCCGATAGGAATGTTCGATGCGATACTCCGCCATTCTGGGGGTATTTCCCTCGAAGCGCGTCATTTTTTGCAGTTCCGCCCGCAAAAACGCGCCGACTTCTCCGATGACTTTTTCTCTCATTGCGGTGCCCTCCACATCATAGAATGTTGAAATGATTGTATCATAGACGGAAGAGAAAGTCAAGAAAGAGGGAGAATATTGAGCGAAAAACACCGACGCATTCGCATCGGTGTTTTGG